>NZ_JBGFFF010000084.1:0-34969 GCF_056175785.1 Acidovorax sp. LjRoot204 | reverse complement strand
CATCCCCAAGACCGTGACAGGCAAGAAGCTGGAGCTGCCCATCAAAAAGCTGCTTCTGGGTCACCCGGCCGAGCAGGTGCTCAACCGCGACGCGCTGGCGCAGCCCGAGAGCATCGACTGGTTTGTGCAGTTCGCCTCAGACTACCTGGCACGCACTGCACCAGATGCACTATCAATTTGATAGCTACTAGCGCGTAAAATATAAGCGCTAGAGGCCAAAAACATCAAGATTTTCGCATCACCACCAGCCCCTTGAGGTACTCGCCCTCCGGAAACTCCAGCGTCATCGGGTGGTCGGGCGCGCCGCCCAGGCGCTCCAGGATGTAGCCGTCCACCCCAGCATCCGCTCCGGCCGAGGCCACGATCTTGTGGAACAGGTCGGCGCTGATGCCGCCCGAGCACGAGAAGGTGAACAGCACCCCGCCGGGCGACAGCAACTGCAGCGCCAGCCGGTTGATGTCCTTGTAGGCGCGCGCGGCCCGCTCGGCGTGGGCCGCCGTGGGGGCGAACTTGGGCGGGTCCAGGATGATGGCGTCAAAGCGCTGGCCTTCCTTGAGGAACTGGCGCAGCGAGGCATTCACGTCGGCATCGAGGAAGGTGGCCCGGTTCGGATCGAACCCGTTGAGCGCCACATGGGCGCGGGCGCGCTCCAGGGCCGGGCCCGAGGAATCGATGGAAGTCACGTGCCCGTCGGCCACGGTGCCCGCTGCACGCATACCCGCCAGCGCCGCCACGCTGAAGCCGCCGGTGTAGCAAAAGCAGTTGAGCACATGCTTGAAGCCCAGGCGCTGGGTGTAGTCGGCAAACCGCTGGCGGCTGTCGCGCTGATCCAGATAGAAGCCGGTCTTGTGGCCCTCAGCGATGTTGAGCGTCAGACGCCACTGGTGTTCACGGATCGTGAGTTCGAGTGGCGGCCCCTCGCCATCACCTGCCGCACCCGTGGGCCCGCCGCGCAGCCAGCCGGTGGCGGGCTCCAGGCCCTCCAGCGAACGCACGCTGGCATCCGAGCGCTCGTAGAGCTTGGTCAGCCCCGTTTCGCGCAGCAGCGCATCGGCAATCACGCCCTTCCAGCGCTCGGTGCCTGCGCTGGTGAACTGCGCCACCAGCGTATCGCCATAGCGGTCCACGATGAGCCCGGGCAGGCCGTCGGACTCGCCATGCACCAGGCGCACCCCATCGCTTTGCACATCAAAACGGGCTCTGGCGATGATGGATCGTGCGCAAGCAGCTATAAAAAACGGAGCATCAATGCGCTGCGCCTCGTCAAAGCTCCACACCCGGGCACGGATGCGCGAGCTGGGGCTGTACGCAGCCCAGGCCAGAAACTGGCCTTCGTGCGATTCCACGCGCACGGTCTCGCCGCTGTCGCCGCCGCCCTTGGCGATGGCCGATTCAAAGATCCAGGGATGGCGGCGCAACAGCGAGCGCTCTTTGCCCGCGCGGAGTCGAAGGGTTTTCATGACCCGGATTGTGCGTGCTGGCGGGCACGGGTGAGCCACCCGCCGATGGAAAACTGCGCGCAAAAGCTACCCACGCCCCTGGTCACACCCCCATCAGGCAGGCCCAGCCAGCCCTTCCCAGCCCGGCAGGAACGCAGCCGATCTGCCGCATTGAAATCGCATATTTGACAAATATGATTTGCAATCGATAAAATTGCGTAAATTATCATTTTTATCACAAACACTCCGATGACCACCTCTGCCACACGCCCCAGCATCACCCGCCTGGCCCCCGCGCCCGGCACGGCCCAGGCCGTGATGACCGACCTTCGCGAATTTCTGGCCTTCAAGATTGGCAACGAGGAATACGGGGTAGACATCCTGCGCGTGCAGGAGATCCGGTCGTACGAGAAGCCCACCACCATCGCCAACGCGACCGGTGAGCTTTTGGGCGTGATGAACCTGCGCGGCGTGATCGTGCCCATCCTCGACCTGCGCCTGAAGCTGGGCCAGACCGCCGTGCAGTACGACCACCTGAAGGTGGTGATCGTGTTGCACATCGGCCAGCGGACGGTGGGTGTGGTGGTGGACGGCGTGTCCGACGTGCTCACGCTGGAGCGCGAACAGCTGCGCCCCGTGCCCGCCCTGCGCGGCAACGTCAAGCCCGAACACCTGCTGGCCATCGGCTCGGTCGGCCCGCGCATGCTGATCCTGCTCGATATCGAGAAATTTCTTGCCAAATCGGTAGCGAGTGATACACCTGCCACCAGCCACTGAGCGGCTGCATCACCCACAAGGAACTGCTAATCATGAACTTCAATGACCTGAAGATTTCTACCCGCCTGTCTCTGCTGCTGGCCGTACTTTGCGTGCTGACCGTTGTGATCGGCAGCGCAGGCCTCACTGGCATGCAGCGCGCCAACGCGGGGCTCAATACCGTGTACCAGGACCGCGTGGTGCCACTCAAACAGATCAAGCTGGTGTCAGACGCGTACGCCGTGAACGTAGTGGATACCGCACACAAGGTGCGCGACGGCGCGCTCACCCCGCAGCAAGGGTTGGATTCGATCGCCAGAGCCAAGAAGGACATCAGTGACAACTGGAACGCCTATCTGGCGACCGAGCTGGTGGCCGACGAAGTGCGCTTGGCAGCCCAATTCAAAGAGCTGCAGCCCAAAGCCGATGGCGCCGTCCAAGCGCTGGAAAACCTGATCGGTAACAAGGACCTGCCGGGCCTGACCGACTATGCAGCACGAGAGATGTACCCCGCACTCGATCCGCTGCAAGACGTGCTGGGCGCTCTGGTGCAGGTGCAACTGGACACCGCGCGCAAGGAGTATGACCAAGCGGTCGAGTCCTATGCCAATACGCGATGGTTCGTGGCGCTGGCTATTGCCAGTGGTGTGCTATTCGCCCTGGGCTTTGGCTACCTCGTGACCCGCAGCATCGTGGGCCAGTTGGGCACCGAGCCGGGCACTGCTGCCGCACTGGCGCGCAGCGTGGCGCACGGCGACCTGACCGTGGCCATTGACCTCAGGCCCGGCGACACCTCCAGCCTGATGGCGCAACTCAAGCGCATGCAGGACAGCCTTGCCACCATGGTAGCCATGGTGCACCAGAGCTCCATCAACGTAGCCAGCGCTTCGGAACAAATCGCACAGGGCAACAACGACCTGTCTTCGCGCACCGAAGAGCAAGCCAGTGCGCTCGAAGAGACAGCCGCCTCCATGGAGCAGCTCAACGCCACTGTGCGCCAGAACGCCGAGAACTCCCGCCAGGCCAACCAGCTGGCCCAGACCGCCACCTCGATTGCAGTGCAGGGTGGCGAGGTGGTGGCTGACGTGGTGCGCACCATGAAGGACATCAACGACAGCAGCAACAAGATCTCCGAGATCATCGGGGTCATCGACTCCATCGCGTTCCAGACCAATATCCTGGCGCTGAACGCGGCGGTGGAGGCCGCCCGCGCCGGCGACCAGGGCCGGGGCTTTGCCGTGGTGGCCACCGAGGTGCGCGTGCTGGCGAGCCGCTCGGCCGAGGCCTCCCGCGAGATCAAGGGCCTGATCGGAACCAGCGTGGAGCGCGTGGAAGCCGGGTCTGCCCTGGTGGACCGCGCCGGTCAAACCATGAGTGAGGTCGTTGCCTCCATCCGCCGTGTCACCGACATCATGGGCGATATCACTGCCGCCAGCACCGAACAGAGCCAGGGGGTGGACCAGATCAACGAAGCGGTAACGCAGATGGACCAGGCCACACAGCAAAACGCCGCACTGGTGGAAGAAATGGCCGCAGCCGCTGCCAGCCTGAACCAGCAGGCGGGCGAACTGGTCGACACGGTTGCCACCTTCAAGCTGCCTGCGGTCCAAGCCCTCGTCCACGTCCATGAGCCACTTGCTGTCGCGCAGCACCGGCCCGTACGCCGCCCCTCGCTCGGTCACGCCCATCCGCCGATAGCAGCCGTCTGAGCAGCGCGGCCAGGCGTGCAGGCCGCGCCCCTGATGAACTGGAGGGACTACAGCGCCTTGCCAAAGCGCTCCAGGCGCGGCGCCCAGTGGCCCAGCACATCGGCCGACAGCAGCACGCGGTGCGCCTGCCCGATGAGCAGATGGCGTGGCACCAGGCCGATGTAGCGCGAGTCGGCACTGTTGTCCCGGTTGTCACCCAGCACCAGGTATTCGCCCTCGGGCACCTGCACCGGATCGAAGCTGCTGCGCGCAGTCACGCCCTGCAGCCACTGCACACGGCGCTCATGCCCCAGCAGGCGCTCTGTCCAGCGCGTGGCCGTGAGCGTGTGACCTGGCAGCACCGGCTCCTGCACAGAATCGGGCATCTCGTATTCGGCCGCCTGGCCGTTGATGTAGAGCACCTCGTTGCGCATCTCCACCGTGTCTCCGGGCAAGGCCGCAATGCGCTTGATCAGGCGGGTGCCATCCAGCGGGGACGAGAAGGTGACCACATCGCCGCGCTGCGGATCATCGATGTGCGCCAGGATCATGTCCGTGAGCGGCAGCTTGAGGTCGTAGGCCAGGCGATTGACCAGCACCACGTCCCCCTCCAGCAGCGTGGGCCGCATCGAGCCCGAAGGGATGGGATTCCAGTCGGCCACGGCAGTGCGAAAAACGCCAAAGCACAACAGCAACACGATGAACCACCGGTTCGATTGGATCCATTTCAGCAGCATGAGGACAACTCCAGGGCGCTCCACAGCGGGCGCCACGTTGCTCGGAGGCGCCTGGTTGTCACTTGGTTCCGCCAGGCCAGCAGGCGCGCCGCCCTTTGGAGGGACGCCGCACGGCAACTCAGGGGGACTTCTTTCGCGCGCGCGGGTGGGCCGCGTCATACACCTTGGCCAGGTGCTGAAAGTCGAGCCGCGTGTACACCTGCGTGGTCGTGATGTTGGCGTGCCCCAGCAGCTCCTGCACCGCACGCAGGTCGCCACTGCTTTGCAGCAGGTGGCTGGCAAACGAGTGGCGCAGCATGTGCGGGTGCACCGGCGTGGTCAGCCCCGCCTGCTGGCTGCGCTGGCGCAGGCGCAGCCAGATGGACTGGGCGGTAAGGCGTTTGCCGCGCTGGCCCACGAACAGGGCGGTGTCCAGCCGCACAGAGCCCTCGCCCCCAAACGGTGTGGCCCGCAGCTGCAGCCAGGCCTGCAGCGCGGCTGTGGCAGCCGCGCCCACCGGCACGCTGCGCCGCTTGCTGCCCTTGCCGAACACATGGGCCTCGCCCGCTTGCAGGTCCACCCAGCCACGGCCCTGGCGCTGGGTGTCGGCGTTGGGGTTGGCATCGAGCCCCGCCAGTTCGCCCACGCGCAGGCCGCAGCCGTACAGCAGCTCCACCATGGCTGCATCGCGCGCCTCGAGCCAGGGGTCGGCGCCGGTGTTGTCGAACTCGGCCAGCCGCACGGCGTCGTCCACCCCCAGCGCCTTGGGCAAAGGCTTGGGCGCCTTGGGGGCACGCACGTCCTGCACCGGGTTGTGCGGGATCAGCCCCTGCCGCCCCGCCCAGATGAAAAAGCCGCGCCAGCCCGACAGGATGAGCGCGATGCCCCGCCCGCTGCGGCCGCCGCTGTGCATCTGCGCGACGAAGCGGCGAATGTGAGCGGTTTGCAACTGCAGCATCGGCACATTCACGCTGGCCGCAAACTGCGCCAGTTTTTCGAGGTCGAGGGTGTAGAGCGTGAGCGTGCGCGCGGCCAGCCGCTTTTCGACGCGCACATGCTCCAGATACCGCAGGACATGGGGGTCGAGCGTGGTGGGTGCCGCGGGCGTTTCAGGCATGGGGGCCGTGGCTGAGACGCCGTTGGGTTGGCAATGGCGGCTGGGCTTGCGACTGCTTACTGAAGCCGCAGAAGGGCTGCGCTCGCCAGCTCTGCCATGCGCGACAAAAAGTCGGTGCCCATCGTGGCATCAAAACGCTGTGGATCGTGCGACCCCAGCACCAGCAGGCCAAACGCAGGCGTGGCGCTATCGATGGCGCCTGCGCGCAGCGGCAGCAGGGCCAGCGACTGGGCCGGCTCACCGGCCTCTTGCGCCAGCCAGCCCGCAGGCTCAAAACCCAGGTTGGGCCCGCAGAACGGCATGGTCAGCGACGACGCAAATGCCCGCGCGTCCTCGCTCGCGCCCTGGGTGAAGTCGGCGTCGATGTAGGGCGCTGCCACCTCCCACACACGCACCGCCGCCTGAGGCACGTCGAAGAGGGTGCGCACGCCATCGACCACGGCCTGGGGCAGGTCGAACGGGTCGCGCACCTGCAGCAGGCTGCCAGTCCATTGGTGCACCTTCTGGGCAATGGCGGCGTTTTCGGTGCTGTTGCGCACCATTTCCATGATTCGATGCTCCAGACCCTTGATCTTCTCGCGCAGCATCTCGGCCTGGCGCTCCTGCAGGCTCACCGCACGCGCGCCGTGCGGGCTGGTGATCTGCACACTGGCCAGCACCTCGGCATGGCGCTCGAAGAAGCCGGGCGTGTTGGTGAGGAACTGGGCGATGTCGTCTTCGGTGATCGGTGGGATGTGGGTAGTCATACGAGCGTGTCGGGAATGTCGATCTGGCCCTCGAACACCGTGGTGGCGGGGCCTGTCATGAAAACGGAATCGGTGTCGGCACCGCTCCACGCAATGGTGAGGCGGCCGCCGCGCGTGTCCACCTGCACCTCGGGGTCGAGCAGCCCCAGGCGGATGCCGCTGGCCACTGCCGCGCAGGCGCCGGTGCCACAGGCCAGGGTCTCGCCTGCGCCGCGCTCGAACACGCGCAGGCGCACATGGGAGCGGTCGACGATCTGCAGGTAGCCGGCGTTCACCCGCTGGGGGAAGCGCGCGTGGCGCTCGATCAGCGGCCCGGTCTGCGCGACCGGAGCGGTGTCCACGTTGTCCACCAGCTGCACCGCATGCGGGTTGCCCATGGAGGCAACAGCTATCAAAACAGAAGCACCAGGGGCATATTCTTCTAACGCCAGCGGCCATTTTCGCCCCAAACCCTGCTGCACGGGCGTGAGACCGGTGGTGTCGAACGGCACCTGGGCGGGGTCGAACTCGGGACGCCCCATGTCCACCGTGACGCGGCCGTCGCCCGTGAGGCGGGGCGCGATCACGCCGCTTTTGGTCTGCACGCGGATGGTGTCCTTGCCCGACAGGCCCCGGTCATGCACAAAGCGCGCAAAGCAGCGCGCACCGTTGCCACACTGCTCCACCTCGCCGCCGTCGGCGTTGTGGATCACGTATTCGAAGTCAATGCCGTCACCAGGAGAAGGCCGCACGGTGAGGATCTGGTCGGCCCCGACACCGAAGTGTCGATCTGCCAGGAAGCGGTATTGGGCCGTGTTCAGCCCCAGGCGGCCCTGGGTTTCGTCGAGCACCACAAAATCGTTGCCCGCGCCCTGCATTTTGGTGAAGCGAATCTGCATGGGATGGGATTATGGCCCCGCCCCTGCGCCAAACCATGTGCGGGCTTACGCTTGGCAGCTTCTCTCGATTCCACCGGCTTTTTCAGGAACCTCGCATGACCGATCTTTCCGCTTTTGCCATCACCCGCAAATGGCCCGCCCGGCACACCGACCGCATCCAGCTGTATTCATTGCCCACGCCCAACGGCGTGAAGGTGTCGATTGCACTGGAAGAACTGGGCCTGCCCTACGAGCCCCACCTGGTGAGCTTTGAGACCAACGACCAGACCTCCCCCGAGTTTCTCTCGCTCAACCCCAACAACAAGATCCCGGCCATCCTGGACCCGAACGGCCCGGACGGCCAGCCGCTGGCGCTGTTCGAGTCCGGCGCCATCCTGGTGTACCTGGCCAGCAAGACCGGCCAGCTGATGCCGCAGGACACCGCTGGGCGCTACGAGACCCTGCAGTGGGTGATGTGGCAGATGGGCGGCGTGGGCCCCATGTTTGGCCAGCTCGGGTTCTTCCACAAGTTTGCGGGCAAGGACTACGAAGACAAACGCCCGCGCGACCGGTATGTCGCCGAATCGAAGCGCCTGCTCAAGGTGCTGGACGAGCGCCTGGCGGGCCGCCCATGGGTGATGGGCGACCAGTACACCATCGCCGACATTGCCATCCTGCCCTGGGTGCGCAACCTCATCGGCTTCTATGGCGCGGGCGACCTGGTGGAGTTTGGCCAGTTCGCCGAAGTGCAGCGCGTGCTCGATGCGTTTGTGGCGCGCCCGGCGGTGGCCAGGGGGCTGGCGATTCCGGCACGCGGCTGACGGCGGGCGCCAGGGCGCCTGGGTTTCTCATCGGCCCTTGATCTTGATCATGCCGCGCAGCCCGGCACCCGGCCGCCACGCACCTACCATGGGCCTCCTCAAAAAAACAGGGAGTGCCCCATGGGATTGACCGTTGATGTTCTTCAGGATCTGGACCTGCACGACCTCCAGGCTGCCGCCCGTGCAGCGCTGCAGGAAACGAACGCCATCGCTTTGATCGAGTTGCTGGAAATGCTGTGGAGCTGCGATGTGGAGGGTGCCAATGCCGTCATCGACGCGGTGCTGCTTCGCCTGCAGCAGCTGCGCGCATTGCGCTAAAGGCGGGCCTGCTCAGCCCAGACGCTCCTGCAGAAAATCCAGAAAACACGCGATGCGTGCCGCCAGCTGCGTGTTGCGGTAGTACACCGCCCTGATGGGCTGGCGCACCTCCACCGTGTCCTTGGCCAGCACCTGCACCAGGTCGCCACGCGCACGGTCACCGGCCGTCATGAAATCGGACAGGCACACGATGCCCACCCCCTGCAGCGCGAGCTGGCGCAACGTTTCGCCGTTCGACGCGGTGAGGCTGGGCACGATGGGCCAGGCATCACCATGCTCGCCCCGCAGCGGCCAGTGGTTAAGCGACTCAGGCTGGTGAAAGCCCAGCAGCGTGTGCCGCGCCAGGTCCGCCACGCTCTTGGGCCTGCCCGTCCGCGCCAGGTAGTCGGGACTGGCCAGCACCCGCACGCGGCTGGTGCACAGGGGGCGCGCATGCAGGGTGGAGTCCTGGAGCTGTCCGATGCGGATGGCCACGTCCGTGCGCCGCTCCAGCAGGTCGATGTACGTTTCGTCCGTGTCCAGTTGCAGCGTGATCTGCGGATACGCCTCGCGAAACGCTGGCACCAGGGGCACCACGGCATGCAGCATGAAGGGCGTGGCGGCATTCACCCGCAGGCGGCCTGCGGGCTGCTGGCGGCGCGCAGCCATGTGCTCCTCGGCGTCGTCTATGGAGGCCAGGATGGCGCGCGTGCGCTGCAAAAAGGCCTGGCCCTCCTCGGTCAGCTCAGTGCGGCGCGTCGTGCGGCGAAGCAGCGTGGTGTCCAGCTTTTTCTCCAGCCGCGCCAGTGCCCGGCTGATGCCAGAGACAGTCTGGCCCAGTGCGTCAGCTGCGGCCGTGATCGAACCGCCATCCACCACGGCGACAAAGGCCTGCAGTTCTTCCAGGGTGGTTTTCATGGGTGCTCCGGGCGCTTTGATTGTTGATTTTCAGTCAATTATCAATGGCGCCTCACCCTCTTTTTCTGCAAAACCCAAACACCCACACTCCAGAGCCCGAAAGCCTGAAAACTGGAGTGTTCCCATGCCCATTGCCTTGCTCGCGCTGACGCTCAGCGCTTTTGCCATCGGCACGACCGAGTTCGTGATCGTTGGCCTGCTGCCCACCGTGGCGGCAGACCTTTCCATCAGCATCCCCTCGGCGGGCCTGCTGGTCAGCCTGTACGCCCTGGGAGTCGCCGTCGGCGCCCCGGTGCTCACCGCACTCACGGGCAAGCTGCCGCGCAAGGCGCTGCTGCTGGCGCTGATGGCCTTGTTCACCGCCGGCAACCTGCTGGCCTGGCAGGCCCCCAGCTACGAGACGCTGGTGGCCGCGCGCATCCTCACCGGGCTGGCGCATGGCGTGTTCTTCTCGATCGGCTCGACCATCGCCACCGGCCTGGTGCCACGCGAAAAGGCCGCAAGCGCGATTGCCATCATGTTCACCGGCCTCACGGTGGCCCTGGTCACGGGCGTGCCGCTGGGCACCTTCATCGGCCAGCACTTTGGCTGGCGCGAGACCTTCCTGGCCGTGTCAACCCTGGGCGCGGCAGCCTTCATCGGCAGCGCCCTCTTCGTGCCGCGCAACCTGGCGCATACCCCGCCCGCCTCGCTGCTGCAGCAGGCCAAGGTGCTGGCCGAGCCGCGCCTGCTGCTGGTCTATGCCAAGACGGCCATCGGCTACGGCGGCACCTTCATTCCGTTCACCTTTCTCGCGCCCATCCTCACCGACATCTCGGGGTTCAGCGCGGGTTCGGTGGGCTGGGTGATGCTGGTGTACGGCGTGTCCGTGGCCGTGGGCAACCTCTGGGGCGGCAAGCTGGCCGACCGGCTGGGCCCCATCCCGGCGCTGCACATCATCTTTGCGCTGCTGGCGGCCGTGTTGCTGCTGCTGCAGTTCACCGCGCCCCACCCCTGGCTGGCTGTGGGCACCGTGCTGCTGTGGGGTGCCGTGGCATTCGGCAATGTGCCGGGGCTGCAGGTGTATGTGGTCAAGCAGGCCGAGCGCTTCACGCCGCAGGCGGTGGACGTGGCCTCGGGCCTGAACATCGCAGCGTTCAACCTGGGCATCGCCGGCGCCGCGTGGGCCGGTGGTCTGATCGTGACGCACCTGGGCCTGCAGCACACGCCGTGGATCGGTGCGCTGGTGGTGCTGGTGTCGCTGGCCCTCACGCACTGGAGCGGTGTGCTGGACCGGCGCAGCGGCATCCCCGTGCGTGCCGCTGGTGTGGTGCCTGTGGGGCACTGAGCCCACGTCAGCCCGCCATCACCCGCACGAAAGCCGGCACCACGCCCAGCAGGTCGTCGCGCCGCTGCACCGCATGCACATCGGCGCGCGGCGCTTTGGCGCCCAGGGGCTTGAACACCACGCGCGGCCCGAACAGCATGCCCAGGGACGACGGCACCAGGGCCACGCCCAGCCCGGCCGCCACCAGGCTCAGCACGGCCGCCAGCTCCACCGTGGTCTGCGCCACCTGGGGCGCAAAGCCGGCCTGCACGCAGCACTGCACCATGTGCTCGGCATGGGCCGACGAGTCGCGGCGCAGCATCACGAAGGCCTCGCTGCGCAGGTCCTTCAAGGCCAGTGCCTTGCGCGCCGCCAGCGGGTGGCCGGGCGGCAAAGCCGCCACCACAGGGTCGGGCCACAGCAGGGTGCTGGCAAGCTGGTCGTCGTTGACCGCCGTGCGCGAGATGCCCACGTCGATGCGCTTGTCGCGCAGGGCCGCCTGCTGCAGCGAGGGCTGCATCTCGTGCAGCACCACGTCCACGCCCGGGTGGCTTTGTCGGTAGCGCGCCAGCGCCGCCGGAAACGGCCCGAGGAAATGCGAGCCCGACAGCCCCACTTCAATGCGCCCCGCCTGCCCCTGGCCGATGGCCGCCACACGCTGGCGCGCCGTGTCCAGCCGCTCCAGCACCGCGCGTGCATCCACCAGATAGGCCTGGCCTGCCAGCGTCAGCTCCACGCGCCGGCTGGTGCGCACGAAGAGCTGGGCGCCCAGTTCTTGTTCCAGCTGGGCGATCTGCAGGCTCAGCGGCGGCTGCGAGACATGCAGGCGCTGCGCGGCGCGTGTGAAGCTCAACTCTTCCGCCAGGGCGACGAAGTAACGCAGATGGCGCAGTTCCATTGATACTTTTCAGGTCTTGATCAAGACCAACAATATATTGGACTGCTGATTCGCTTGTTTCCACAATACCTTCACTACAACATCTGGTGGAGACGAACATGACGATCAAGCACAGCCTGCTGGCTGCCACGCTGGCCCTCTCGGGCCTGGCCATGGCGCAAGACAACTACCCCAGCAAGGCCATCACGCTCACCGTGCCCAACCCGCCCGGCGGCGTGGTGGACACCTCGGCCCGCCTGCTCAACGAGCCGTTGGCGCGCGTGATCGGCCAGCCGGTGGTGATCGACAACAAGGCGGGCGGCAGCGGCAACGTGGCCTACGGCGCCGTGGCCCGCGCAAAACCCGATGGCTACAACCTGCTGATCTCGTACTCGGCCTACCACGTGGGCAACCCGGCCCTCACCCCCAGCCTGCCCTGGGAGGCCAAGGACTTCGCCCCCGTCGCGCTGCTCACCGTGGCCACCAACGTGATTGCCGCTCACCCCTCAGTGCCAGCCAACAACCTCAAGGAATTCATCGCGTACCTCAAGGCCAACCCGGGCAAGGTGAACTACGCCTCGCAGGGCAACGGCTCGCTGTCGCACATCGGCACCGAGATCTTCAAGCAGCAAAGCGGCACCTTCATGACCCACATCCCCTACCGTGGCTCGGGCCCTGCGGTGGCCGATGTGCTGGCGGGCCAGGTGCAGGTGTTCATCACCACGCCACCGTCGGTCATGCAGCATGTGGTCAGCGGCAAGCTCAAGGCCTTTGCCGTCACCGGCACCAAGCGCCACCCGGGCCTGCCCAACGTGCCCACCGTGGCCGAGGCCGGCATGCCCGACTTCAGGCTCGAAGCCTGGGTGGGCCTGTTCGCCCCGGCCGCCACGCCACCCGCCGTGGTGGCCAAGCTCACCGCCGATGTGAAGAAGGCGCTGGACATGCCCGAGACGCGCCAGCGCGCCGACGCTGCCGGCATCGAACTGCGCTACCTGCCGCCCGACGCCCTCGGTGAGCTGGTGAAGACCGAAACCGCCTACTGGGCCAAGACCATCAAGGCCGCCGGTATCAAAGCCGACTGACCGGCCCACAGACATCCCCTGCGCGATCCCATTTCCGGCGCTCCGCGCGCCGGGCGGGCAGCGCTTTGCCCATTGACTCCTGAAAGACCACCATGCAACGCACCTACCGCATCGGGCAGATCGTGCCCAGCTCCAACACCACCATGGAGACCGAGATCCCGGCCATGCTGCGCGCCCGCGAGCAGATCCTGCCCGAGCGCTTCAGCTTCCACGCCAGCCGCATGCGCATGCAGAAGGTCACCAAGGAAGAGCTGGCCGCGATGGACCGCGACTCCGACCGCTGCGCGCTGGAGCTGTCGGACGGCAAGATGGACGTGATGGGCTATGCCTGCCTCGTGGCCATCATGAGCATGGGCCTGGGCTACCACCGCGCCTCCGAAAAGCGGCTGCATGAGGTCACCGTGGCCAATGGCAAGCCCGCGCCCGTGGTGTCCAGCGCAGGCGCGCTGGTCGAAGGGCTCAAGGCCATGGGCGCGAAGAAGGTGTCGGTGCTCACGCCCTATATGAAGCCGCTGACCCAGCTGGTGGTGGACTACATCGAGCACGAGGGCATTGCCGTGCACGACAGCCTGTCGCTGGAAATTGCCGACAACCTGCAGGTGGGCGCGCAGGACCCCGCCGCCCCGGCCAAGCTGGTGCAGCGGCTGGACACGCGCGGCGTGGACGTGGTGGTGATCTCGGCCTGCGTGCAGATGCCCTCGCTGGCGTCCGTGCAGATGGCGCAGGACCAGTTGGGCATTCCTGTCGTGTCCGCTGCAGCCTGCACCACCTGGGCGATGCTCAAGCGCCTGGGGCTGGAAACGCGGGTACCCAACGCAGGGGCCCTGCTCTCTGGCGCCTACTGACCTCCCCAAGGGCAAGAGGCCGGTCCGTTGACGAAAGCAGCTGGCGGGCAGGCTGCAGGGCAACGCCGGATAATGGCCCGATGCCCCGCTCCAGCCAACAACTCCACCCCCACCGAGAACCGGTAGCCACCCGCCCCGCTGCCACCGTGCTGCTGCTGCGCGATGTGCCTGGCGGCGGCGTGCTCGAAGTCCTCATGACCCGGCGCTCGGCCACGGCCAGCTTTGCGCCTGGCGCCTATGTGTTCCCCGGCGGGGGCATTGATGCGCTGGACGCAGCACCCGCGACGCACGCCGCCGCCGACCGCCGCCCCACCCAAAGCGACCAGCACCTCACCCAGGCGATTGCCGCCATCCGCGAGAGTTTTGAAGAGCTGGGCGTATTGCTGGCGCGCCATGCAGAAGGCCCCCGCCAAGGGCAGATGGCCGATGCGCAGGACATTGCCGCCATCGACCGCCACCAGCCGTTTGCCGCACAGTGCGCCGCACGCGGACTGCGCCTGGCGGCCGATGGGGTGTACCTGCTGGCCCACTGGACGGCCGACCGTGACCTGGCGCGCCGCTTTGAAGTGCCCTTTCTGGTGGCCCGCATGCCCGACGGCCAGGAGCCCGTGGCCGACGAGGCAGAGCAGTTCGAGCCCGTGTGGGTGCGCCCTGCCGACGCGCTGGCGCGGCACGAGGCGGGGCAGTTCTTCATGATCTTCCCGACCATCCGCACGCTGCAGCGCCTGGCCCAATTTGCCAGCACCCAGGCAGTGCTGGACGCCGTCGCGCACGAGCAGCCCCTGTGGGTCAGCTGCCCGCGCGCCGGCCTGCTGGCAGGCAAGGAAGCGCGCTACATGGAGGACGAAATGCCGTTTGGCGAGCTGGCGCTGGTCTGCCCCGACGGGCAGATCGTGCACCCGCTGGACTGGCAGACCGAGCGCCCCGTGCCGCTGCTGCGCAACGTGATGCGGCTGACCGCGCCCAACCCTGGCGTGATGACCGGCCCTGGCACCAACAGCTATCTGGTGGGCGACCCGGCCACGGGCTTCATCGCCATCGACCCCGGCCCGGCCGATACCGAGCACCTGGACAAGCTCTGGCGTGCAGCGGGGGGCGACATCCGCATGATTGTGTGCACCCACTCGCACGCCGACCATTCCCCCGGCGCGGCGCCGCTGCAGTCCCTGTGCGCGCAGGCGGGCAAGGCACGCCCGCCCGTTCTGGGCCTGCCGTCCGCCCCCACGGCCCGCGCGGCCAGCCAGTTCACCCCCGACCGAGCGCTACAAAATAATGAGCTGCTCGTGCTTGAGGGACTAGCACCTGAAGGCAAAATCACCCATACCCTGCAGGTGATCCACACCCCAGGCCATGCGGCCAACCATCTGTGCCTGCTGCTGGTGGAAGACGCGCTGCTGTTCAGTGGTGACCACATCCTGAACGGCAGCACCACGGTGATCGACCCACCGGACGGCAACATGGCCGACTACCTGGATTCGCTGGACCGGCTGGATGCGGTGTGCACCGAACACGGCGTGGAGTTCATCCTGCCCGCGCATGGCTACGTGCTGGGGGGCCCGGTCCTCGGTGCCCGCAATGCCATCGCCAAGCTCAGGGCCCACCGCCTGGCGCGCGAGGCCAAGGTACTGGCCGCCATGCAGGCGCTGCCCCAGGGCAGCATGGACGACTGGGTGCGCCACGCCTATGACGACGTACCGCAGCGCATGTGGCCCGTGGCCCAGCGCTCGCTGCTGGCGCATGTGGAGCGCATTCGCTCGCTGCAACCCGGCAACAACTGAGCCACAAGAACACCAAGACCGCCTTCATTCAATGACCGACAAGAACCCTGACTCCACCCACATCCGCCTGGCCAAACGCGTGGCCGAACAGCTGAGCTGCTCGCGCAGCACGGCCGAGCAATTCATCGAGGGCGGCTTTGTGAGCGTGGACGGCCAGATCGAGGAAGCCCCCGGCGCGCGCGTGCGCCCCGATCAAACCGTGACGGTCGCACCCGATGCCAGCCTGCTGGAGCTGACCCCAGTGACCTTGCTGCTGCACAAGCCCGCAGGGTTTGAAGCCGGCCTGGGCCTGCCGGGCGCCCCCACCGGGCAGGCGGCCCACGCCAGCCGCAGTCAGGGTGCGCAACAGGCGCTCACGCTGCTCAGCGCGGCGTCCCACCTGCCGGAAGACGCATCGGGCATCCGCGTGCTGCAGCGCCACTTCAAGCAGCTCGAATGCTTCACCCCGCTGCCCACCGAGGCCAGCGGCCTCGTGGTGTACACGCAAGACAAGCGCATCGCGCGCAAGCTGGCCGAAGACATCGAGTCGCTGGAGCAGGAGTGCATCGTCGAGGTCAAGGGCGACATCGCGCCCAATGGCCTGCAGCGCCTGTGCCATGGCCTCACGTTCAATGGCCGCCCCCTGCCCCCCATCAAGGTGAGCTGGCAGAACGAAACCAAGCTGCGCTTTGCGCTCAAGGGCATCCGCCCCGGCCAGATCCCGGCCATGTGCGAAGCGGTGGGCCTGACGGTGGTGGGCATGAAGCGCATCCGCATCGGCCGCGTGCCGCTGGCCAAGGTGCCCGAGGGGCAGTGGCGCTACCTGCAGCCTTGGGAAAAGTTCTAAGGCAACGCTGAATAAGTCCTCGCAGTGGCGCGCGCCCTGATTTGGGATGGGATGCAAGGCGCAAACCACAGCGATAGCCGTAGCTATCGCGAGGATTTGCAACGCGGCAGACCGCCCAAAGCAGGGGTGCGCGGTGCGCGAGGGACTTGTTCAGCGTTGCCCTAAGGGCTTGCGGGCCCAGCCGCACCCTGCCGATGCGCACCGGACAAGTCAAGCACATATGCTCCTGAAAACATAGCTACCAGCGCTTTTACAACAAGCGCTTCAAGCCTTTTTCATTTGAATTCCTTCGATCCGCACCGCTGCTACACTGCGCAGCACTCTGGAGGGAGTTCATGAACACAAACCAATCGTCTGGCGGCGCTGCGGGGCCGATGTCCACCTTCATGCCGATGAACATCGATGCCCACCCGCTCGAGTTCACGGGCAGCGGAGGCGAGTATTTCCGGGTCTGGATCGTCAACGTGCTGCTGTCCATCGTCACGCTGGGCATCTACACCCCCTGGGCGCGCCGCCGCACCGCCCAGTATTTCTACAGCCACACGCTGGTGGCCGGCAGCCCCCTCGAATTCACCGCGCAGCAGCGCAAGATGGTGATGGGCTTTGTGCTGCTGATGCTGCTGACCATTGCCTACAACCTGGCCGCCAACACCGGGCAGGACACGGCGGTGGGCCTGTTCCTGCTGGCGGGCGCGGCGCTGGCGCCCTTCATCTGGGCCAGCGCCATGCGGTTTCGCCTGGGGGCCACGCGGTGGCGCGGGCTGCGACTGCAGTTCACTGCCAGCTGGAAAGAGGTCTACATCGCCAGCTGGCCTGTGTTTGCGCTGGCGCTGGTGTGGTTTGGCGTGTTTTATGGTCTGCAGCTGCTGTCGCCCGACCTGGCCCAGGCGCTGGAGGCCATCGAAGAAGAGGGCAAGAAACAACCCATGCCCCGCTTCACGCCCGCCATGGGCGGCTTGGTACTGCTGGGCCTGGTGCTGTCGGTGCTGTGCGTGATCCGCACCGAATACAACTTCAAGAGCCTCTTGGTGCTCAAGGCCCAGGTGGGTGCCGAGCGAGGCCGCTGGAAGCCGGTGTACATGGACTTCGTCAAGGTGTGGATGGCCACCGTGGCTGTGTTCATCCTGTGCGTGGTGGGGTTCTCGGCGCTGATCGGCATCCTCGCAGGCAGCTCCATCGCCCTGGTGGCCAGCCAGAGCGATCGCCTGGGCCTGTGGATGTTTGTGGTGATCATCGTGTCCATCATCGCGGGCATCTTTATGCTGATCCTGGCGTCGGCACCGGCCCGCGCATACCGCGAGGCACGCATGTTCCAGCTGATGTGGAACAACATCGGCGTGAGCCACGTGGCCCGCTTCAAGTGCCACCTCAAGAGCGGCCGCTACGTGTGGCTGCGCATCAAGAACATGCTGCTTACCCTTCTGACGTTGGGGCTGTACCGCCCGTTTGCGCGGGTCAGCGAATACCGCATGAAGTGCGAGTCCGTCACCCTGCACGTCAAGGGCGGCGTGGAGCAGGTGACCGGTGCCATGGTGCGCCAGCAGCAGGGGGGCCTGGGCGATGCCCTGGCGGATGCGGCTGGCCTCGACCTTATCGGTTGAACATGTCAGCATCTGCGCACCCAGCCCTCGTCCCCGGGCGCTGGTTCGATGGCCAGAGCAGCAAGGCCCGGCCCGTGGTGGTGAGCCTGCGGCCCACGCCGCAAGGCCCCTCCTTGGTGCTGCACCCGCTCTCGCAGCCCGGGCCCGAGCCTGTGGTCTTTGCCTGGAAACAGGTGGGCTGGCCCGAGGCCTGGAACGAGCGCAAACCCCAGCCCCGCGTGGTGGTGGATCTGCGCGACCACGGCAGCGTCGAGATCGACGCCGTGGCCGAGTGGCGCGCTGCCCTGGCAGCAGCGGGCGAGCGCCCCGGCATCGCACAACGCATGCAGACCCGCTGGCCCGTGCTGCTGGGCGTGACGGCCGCCGCCGTCATTGGCCTCACGCTGTTCTACCGCTACGGCACACCCTGGGCGGCCACGCAGCTCACGCGGTTTGTGCCCATCAGCTGGGAGATCAGCGTGGCCGAGAACGTGCTCCAGCAGATGGACAACGGCACCCTGAAGCCCAGCAAGCTGACCAAGGAGCGACAAGACCAGCTCAAGGCGCGTTTTGATGCCCTGGTGCAGCAAACACCCCCTGGCCTGCAGCGTTACTCCGGCTACCGGCCGCCTTTGTCCCTGGAGTTCCGATCCGGCATGGGTGCCAATGCCTTTGCGCTGCCCGGCGGCAAGATCGTGATGACCGACGGCATCGTGAAGGCAGCGGCCGACAAGGGCCTGGACGACAACGCCTTGGTGGGCGTGCTGGCCCACGAGGTCGGCCACGTGGTGCAGCGCCACACCACGCGCATGGTGGTGCAGCAGGGCGTGCTCAACATGGGCCTGGGGCTGGCACTGGGCGATGTGTCCGGCATCGTTTCTACGGGTGCATCCTTGCTGACCGGCCTGGCCTACAGCCGCAGCCATGAGCGCGAGGCCGACTGCTACGCCATCGCCGTCATGCGCCACGCCGCACTGCCCACAGCGCCCATGGGCCAGCTGCTGCTGGCGATTGCGCGCGATGAGGACAACGAAGAGGCCCAGAAAAAAGACCAGGGCAAGGGCCCGACCACCTCGGCATCGGCGCCCTCCTCCGGGGCCAGCACACCCGATGCAGCGCGCCAGCGCAAGGTGGCTCAGGAGATCGGCTCGCACCCTGTCTGGTCGCTGCTGAGCAGCCACCCCGACACGGTGGAGCGTGCGACAGAGCTGGAGCGGGGGCAAGCACCCCATTGCGCAAAAAACTGAACACAGCCGCGCCACAGGGGCGGCGTGCTCACGACACGACCCTTGGCGAGTCGGGGCGAAAATAAAGTGTGAAGCGCGCCGATAAGCCGGATTCTGTGCACCACGGTTGCCCGCAGTGTGACCGCCATTAATCTGGGCCGGGTGTCGCCACCACGGCTCGGTGCTACCTACCCGCCAACTCTGCGGAACCACATCAACGTTGGCCTACTTGGTATTGCTGCGCGTAGAGATTGCCCGTTTCACCCCCGGTGGTTTGCCTTGCGGCACTCCCCCGGGACTCGTCTCTGTTGCTCTGATCCTCACCTCACGGTGGGCAGCCGTTAGCTGCTACGCTGTCCTGTGCAGTCCGGACGTTCCTCCAGTGCCTGGTTTCCCAGATTGCACCAGCGGCGGTCTGGCGTGCTTCACGGGTGGGATTATCGCCCAGCGGCCGCGACGCGATCCCAGTCCAGACCAAAGCGCACAAGATACTTGCGCAGCCGGTCCGCGTCATTGACCACCGTGCGCTGCGTGCGCGAGGCCTGGAACAGCAGGCGCCCCGCGTCCGACAAAGTGCGCGATTGGCGGCAGACCTGCAGCACCGCCGCCAGTTGGAGCTGGTCGAAGAGGTCCATGGATTCCACCCCCTCGTCGCCCAGCAGGGCCGCGAGTTCGTCGCGTCCCACCGTCCCTGTTGCAGATGCCAGCCCGTTGCGCGCATCGCTGGCGGGCTGCCACAGCCAGCGCAGGCGGGCGATCTCGGCCTCGACCAGGGGCAGGCCGATGCGACCGCTGTCGGCCAGCGTGGCCAGGCGTGTGACGCTGGCCGAGAGGTCGCGGAAATTGCCGGTCCACAACGCTTCGGGCGACTGGGCATAGCGCAGGTAGGCGGCGCGTGCTTCGTTGGAAAAGCGCACGCTGCGTCCCAGTTCCGTGCCCGCACGCACCAGCAGGTGCTCCACGTTGGGCTCGATGTCTTCGGGTCGCTGGGCCAGGCCCGGCAGCACATAGCTCCAGAGGTTGATACGCGCAAACAGGTCCTCGCGAAAGCGCCCTGCCGCCACCTCGGTGCGCAGGTCACGGTTGGTGCCAGCCACCAGTTGAAAGTCGCTCTCCACCTCGCGGTCGCTGCCCAGGGGGTAGAAGCGTTTTTCCTCCACGGCCTTGAGCAGCATGGCCTGCTCGTCCGGGCCCAGCTCACCAATCTCGTCGAGGAACAACACACCCTTGTGCGCCGTGCGCAGCAAACCCGCACGGTCGGCCGCAGCGCCGGTGAACGCACCTTTCTTGTGGCCGAACAGCGTGGACGCCGCACCGTCGCCATGCAGCGTGGCGCAGTTCACCTCCACAAATTCGCCCTCCACCTGGTGGCGCGACTTTTTCAGCTCGAACATGCGCCGCGCCAGGTGCGACTTGCCCGCACCCGTGGGCCCGGTGAACAGAATGGGCGCACGCGAGCGCACCGCCACGCGCTCCACTTCGTCGATCAGCGCGTTGAAGCGCGCATTGCGCGTGGCAATGCCGCTTTTTAGGAACTGCACCGCATCCTGCTGCTCCGCGCCGAAGCGCTGCGCGATCACGTCGTAGCGCGAGAGGTCCAGGTCGATCAGCGTGTAGCTGCCAGGGTTGCCCATCTGCTGGCGCTTGGGCGGAGAGGTCTGCACCAGCACACCCGGAATGCGGCGCGACTCCACCAGCAGGAACAGGCAGATCTGCGCGACGTGCGTGCCGGTGGTGATGTGCGTCCAGTACTCCTCGCGCTCGGTGTCAAAGCGGTAGGCCTGCGTCCAGTCGTACAGCTGGGCATAGACCTCGCCAAAGTCCCACGGGTCGGCAATGGGCAGCGGCACCAGGTTCACCGTGGTCTCGGGCGAGGCAGTCGCCATGTCCGTGCGCACCTGGTGGGCCAGCTCGCGGTGCGGTGGTGTGTAGAGCAGCTCCAGCCGCTCGATCACCACGTCCTCATGCTGCACCAGCGATACGGTGGGGCGCCACTTCTCCCACCGCCCGGCGCCCCGGCCGGAGTCGAGCTGGGTGCCGAGGAACCCTATGACCACCTTGTTTTTGCGCATTTAATTTTATCTATTTAACTAGCTTTCATTCTAGTTATTCCGATAAGCGCATACCACACCAATTTCGTAAAACAAAAATATCACCATACAAATCAACAGCTTGCGCAAGTTGAATACCACTCACCACAAGCTGGCACACATCTGGCAATAGAAGAAGCATCCAGCGCAAGCGGTGACCGCTCACAGGCTGGGGTTAGGACAAATGTTCGCCCCACCGGTGCCGGGCGTCCGGGGCCTTCGGGTTCTGTTGATGTTCTGCATGCCGCACATCGCCAACGCTGGGTAGCGGCACGGTCGTGGTGACCACTCCGAAAGGAAGTGTCTGGTTCGACTCCAGGCGTGCCACCACTGGTAGCTCAGTCTGGTAGAGCCCCGCCGAAAGGCGGTTGTCGCAGGTTCGATTCCTGCCCACGGTCGCAAGACCTTGATTGGAAGTACCGGTCGAAAGACCACCCGCCGAACGCTGGGAGAGGCCCCGAGGTTGCGCAGCGACCGCAAGGAATTCACCCCGTCAGCCGGTGGCGGTTTGTGCCAGCACCCGGCACAGCCCGCGCCCGCAGCCAGCCGCGCTGCCGCCATTCCCGCTGGGGATGGGGGCAGCCACCACGGCGCACTGCACGGCCCAGGCTGCCCCCCCCTGGCACCCCGGGAACAACCCGCCTTCACCCACGGCCTGGCCGAGTACCTGATGGCGCAAGAGCCCGCGACGGTGGCCGCCGAGTTTGTGCAGGTCAACCTGTCGGAAACCGAAGTGGGCCTGCGCAGCGAAAACGGCGTGCTGGTCGAGATCCTGCCGCCCGGCACCCGCCGCCTTTATTGGAAAGGTTTGGTGGAGGTGAGCGTGCAAGTGGTGGACCTGCAAGCGGGCGCCGAGTTACCCACCGCACTGGTGGCGCGATTGACGCAGACCCAGCTGCGCCAGCGCAGCGTGACCGGATTGGCCGCTGTGCTGCAGGCGCAGGTGCCCGAGGGCCAGTGCGCGCTGTTGACGGTGGACGGCAAGGTGGAGCGCCTGCTCACGGCTGGCACCTACGCCTTCTGGAAGTACGGCCGCACTGTGGCCGTGGAGATGGTGGATTTGCGCCTGCAAGCCGTGGAGGTATCGGGCCAGGACATCATGACCCGCGACAAGGTAAGCCTGCGTCTGAACCTGTGCGCCACCTACCGCTACACCGATGTGCTGCGCGCCTTTGCCCAGTTGCAAAAGCCTGCCGACCACCTGTACCGCGAGCTGCAGTTTGCGCTGCGCGCCGCCGTGGGCACCCGCACGCTCGATGAGCTGCTGGAGAACAAGACGGTGATCGACGACGTGGTGAGCGCACACATGGCCGCCAAGCTGCTGCCCTATGGCATGCAGCTGGAAAGCGTGGGCGTGAAGGACATCATGCTGCCAGGCGAGATGAAAACCATCCTGACTCAGGTGGTGCAGGCGCAGAAGCAGGCCGAGGCCAACGTGATCCGCCGCCGCGAGGAAACCGCCGCCACGCGCTCGCTGCTCAACACGGCCAAGGTGATGGATGACAACCCTATCGCCCTGCGCATGAAGGAGCTGGAGACGCTGGAACGCGTGGCTGAACGCATCGACAAGATCTCGGTGTTTGGTGGCCTGGACCAGGTGTTGAATGGATTGGTGAAGATGCGCTGAAGTGAGCAAAGCGCGAGGAGGAATGCGATGAAGAACAAAAAACTGACGCCCCGCGAAAAGCGCCAGCGGCGGGACAACGCTGCGGTCACCTGCGAATCCATTGGCCTCGACCCAGTGGTCTACAACGCGGCCCTGAGTTACCTGTTCGACCGCCCCGTACCCGACAAGAGCGGTCAGGAGTGGTACTGGGACATCGAAGAGCCCGCGTTCGAAGCCACGCCGCTGCAATGGACGCACATCCAGACCGTGTTGTTCACCAACGCAGGAACCGACCTGGCGCCCTACAGCGACGATCAGGTCGGCATTGGGCTGAACCACGTGATGAGCAACAACGCCGGAGATATCCCGCACATGGTCAACGACCCTTCCGTGCCGCTGACCGAAGCGATGCGCATGGTGCGGGCGCTGCCCAGCTTGTGGCGTGAGTGTCTTGGTCCGCGCCTGGACATCGGGCCCAGCCCCATCGGGAGCCGAAGCGGCCGACTCTACTTCGTGAGCTACATGTGGTTTGACGTGTGGCCCACGTTCTGGAACGCCAAGGACATTCCGGAATGGCGCGACGCGATGTGGCAGGTGTTCTGCGAAATGCTGGCGATGCCTTGGCGCGAAGCGCAGGTGTCGGCACTGCACGGGATCGGGCACGAAGGGTCACGCCTGAACCGACCCAAGGAACTGAAGGCGCACATGGATACCTTCACACGCAATGTGAAGAACGACGACGAACTCAAGAACTACGCGCAGGCTGCGGCACGCGGAATGGTTCAATGAACGACAAAGACGAAAGAATGTATGAGCAACTATGAACAACTCGAAGTCCCGGGCGGCGTTCCCGTGAAGATGTGGACGAACGGCGTGCCCGTGGAAGACGACGCCAAGGCCCAGCTGCGCAACATTGCCCGCCTGCCCATCGTGTTCAAGCACGTGGCGGTGATGCCCGACGTGCACCTGGGAATCGGCGCGACCATCGGCTCGGTGGTTCCCACCCTCAAGGCCATCATCCCCGCAGCGGTGGGGGTGGACCTGGGATGCGGAATGATGGCGTGCAAGACCACGCTCACGGCCAGCGACCTGCCCGACAACCTGTCAGGCGTGCGCGCCGCCATCGAGCGCGCCGTTCCGGTAGGCATGACGCCCAAGCGCTTTGGCCGCGACAAGGGAAGCTGGGATACCCCGCCCGCTGAAACCGACCGCGCCTGGGCGGGGCTGGTGGATGAGTTCGAGGAGATTTGTGAGGCGCATCCGCGCATCAAGAACACCAACAACTACAAGCACCTGGGAACGCTGGGAACGGGTAACCACTTCATCGAGATCTGCCTGGACGAACACCAGAGCGTGTGGGTGATGCTGCACTCGGGCTCGCGCGGGGTGGGGAACGCCATCGGCACCCACTTCATCGAGCTGGCCAAGAAGGACGCCGAGATGAACCAGCGCAACCTGCCGGACAAGGACCTGGCGTACTTCGAAGAAGGCGCGCAGTACTTCGGCGACTACGTGAAGGCCGTGGGGTGGGCGCAGAAATTCGCCGCCGCCAACCGCGAGGTGATGATGGGCCGCGTGATTGCAGCGCTGCGAAAAGTCATCACCAAGCCATTCGAGACGCACATTGAGGCGGTGAACTGCCACCACAACTACGTGCAGCGCGAAACGCACTTCGGGCAAGACGTGTTCGTGACCCGCAAGGGCGCGGTGAGTGCCGAGCAAGGCAAGCTGGGGATCATCCCTGGGAGCATGGGGGCCAAGAGCTTCATCGTGCGCGGAAAAGGCAACCCTGAGAGCTTCAACAGCTGCAGCCACGGCGCAGGCCGCACCATGAGCCGCACCAAGGCCAAGAAGCTGTTCAGCGTGGAAGACCAGATCAAGGCGACCGAAGGCGTGGAATGCCGAAAGGATGCGGATGTCATTGACGAGATTCCGATGGCGTACAAGAACATCGACGCGGTGATGGCGGCGCAGGAAGACCTGGTGGAGGTGGTGTACACGCTAAAGCAGGTGGTGTGTGTAAAGGGGTAAAGAGATGAACTGCTACGAACTAAGCATGCTGGACGACGTAATCGACTCTACTGCTCAAGCGGCAGAACAAGCAAAGCGTCTAGAAAAGGGAGTTTGCTCTCCCAAGTGGCTTGTTGTCGCAGCTCACTCCGCAGCACAAGCCGCCATGACTTGCTACCTAAATCAGGGCGACGGAATGACCTCGTGGCGCAAAAAGGATGCGCAGGCATGGCAGAACGCGTATGAGCAACAGCAGGCTCAATCCGCGTCATTTCAAGGCTATCCAGTCGTGCGTTTGAACTTTTTTATGGAGCTTTATGCGGACGTCAAAGAGACTGCGCAAATGAAGCGGGATGCTCGTATCACGTCGTCTCTAAGCGGAGATATGGATCGTTGGATGATTGAGTTGAACCAGCTACGAAACAGCCTTGTCCACTTTCAGGCGAATCGTCATGTGGTTTTTAAGCAGCACGTGGTGGCTGTAACTCAGGCCGCATCGGCAACAGTCAATGCGCTGAGTGCAAGTCCATCCTTCCCTTGGTGGTGGAGCGATGAAGCAGAGCATGCCTCATCACTCTTGCAGGAGCATCTCAAAACGCTTGATAGTGCTCTTTCTACTCTTACGACCACATCGACAAGCGCGTAGCCCGAGGCGGCCCAACGGAGAGACGAATACCGTATCTGCGGCATGGAAATATCCTTCGCCACAGCAAGAACAATATTTTTGATAGCTGCTAGCGCTTATCAAGCAGGCGCTACAACCCATTTTTATGCATACAACAGAACAAAAAGAAATGCTGCGCTCCGCCCACCCGGTGGAGCCCCACATGCGCACGCAGGTGCTGCAGGCCCTGCGCGACATCGAAGCCACACACGACGTGACGGTGCTCTTTGCCTGCGAATCCGGCAGCCGGGGCTGGGGCTTTGCCTCGCCCGACAGCGACTACGACGTGCGCTTCATCTACGTGAACCGCCTGCCCTGGTACCTGACCGTAGCGCCAGGCCGCGACGTAATCGAGCTGCCGATCAGCGGGGACTTGGACGTGAACGGCTGGGACCTTCGCAAGGCCCTGGGCCTGCTGCGCGAGTCCAACCCCACGCTGCTCGAATGGCTGGGCTCACCCATCGTCTACCGCGAAGAGGCAGACACCATGGCGCAGTTCCGCACGCTGGCAGCGCAAGTGTTCTCCAACGCCAAGGGCTGGCACCACTACGCATCCATGGCCAAGAAGAACTTTCGAGAGCACCTGCAGGCCGACGAGGTGCGCTACAAGAAGTACCTGTACGTGTTGCGCCCCCTGCTTGCCGCGCGGTGGATACGCACACAACCCGGCGTGCCACCCATGCGCTTTGCCGAACTGGCCCAGCACACGCTGCACCCCGTGCAGGATGCGGCGCTGGTCGATGAGATCAACGCACTGCTGGAGGTGAAGATGCGCGCTGGCGAAGCGGCCACCAGCCCCCGCTGGTCCGGCATCCATGCGTTCATCGAGGCCGAGCTGGCCCGCAATGCGGCGGAGCCCGTGCAGCCGCTGCCCGTGCCTGGGCACGCCGCGCTGGACGCCTTGCTGCATGACACCGTGCTGCAGTTCAGCAAGCGCCCCGAGGGTGCAGCGCAGGTATCGCCATGACGGAACTCGCTGTGACGCCCCTCACCCTCGACGGCTCCACCGGCGAAGGCGGCGGCCAGATCCTGCGCACCGGCCTGGCACTGTCCATGGTCACCGGCCGCCCACTGCACATCACGCGCATCCGTGCGGGGCGGCCCAAGCCGGGGCTGATGCGCCAGCACCTGGCCTGCGTGCAAGCGGCGGTGGCCGTGTGCGGCGGGCAGGCCGAAGGCGCGGCGCTGAATTCGCAAACGCTGGTGTTCACACCCGGCGTGGTGCGTGCGGGCGACTACCGTTTTCAGATTGCCACCGCAGGCAGTTGCCTGCTGGTGCTGCAGACGGTGCTGCCCGCGCTGATGCTGGCCGATGGCCCGAGCAAGGTCGAGCTGGCGGGTGGCACGCACAACCCGATGGCGCCGCCGTTTGATTTTCTGGAACGCGCCTTTGCGCCGCTGGTGCGGCGGCTGGGTGTGGGGCTGGAGCTGCAACTGCAGCGGCGGGGCTTCTACCCCGCCGGGGGCGGCGAGCTGGTGGCGCACATCGTGCCCGCCACCGCCACCACGCAGCCGCTGGCGCCGGTGGATGTGCTGGAGCGCGGCCCGCTGCAAAACGGCTGGGGCGAGGCACTGGCACCCGGCCTGGCGCGCCACATAGCGACGCGGGAGCTGGAAGCGCTGGGCCAGCGCATGGGTTGGACGTTCGAGGCCGGCCAACTGCGCCAGCCATCCACACGCCAGAACGAGGGCCCGGGCAATGCGCTGATCGCCACGCTGGAGTATGCGCAGGTGACCGAGGTGTTTTGCCAGTTGGGCGAGCGCAGCCTGTCGGCCGAGCAGGTGGCCAAGCGGCTGGTGGACGAAGTGCGCGCCTACCAGCGCAGCACCGGCGCGCTGGGCCCGCACCTGGCGGACCAGTGGATGCTGCCGCTGGCCCTGTCTGTGTGGCGCAGTGGGCAGGCCGCGCGCTACACCTGCACCAAGGTAACGCAGCACACGGTTACCAATGCGCAGACCATCTCGCTAGGCTTGCCGGTTCAGGTTCATATCACCCCCTCAGAGGATGCAATGCACGTTGAGATATCTCCCGTGCCCTGAAGGGCCAGCGCGGCATGGACCCATACCCTGGCTATATCCATATGACCAGGGCCGTAGAACAAGTGGTTCAGAATGCGCACAACACCCCTTCCCTTTGACCCATCCGACACCTCACAGGAGACGCCATGAAAGTTGACAACATTCTTCAGACCATTGGCAACACGCCCCACGTGCGCATCAACCGCCTGTTCGGCCCTGGCGCCAATGTGTGGGTGAAGTCGGAGCGCAGCAACCCCGGCGGCTCCATCAAGGACCGCATTGCGCTGGCGATGGTGGAAGACGCGGAAAAGTCCGGCGCGCTGAAGCCCGGCGGCACCATCATCGAGCCCACCAGCGGCAACACCGGCATTGGCCTGGCGCTGGTGGCGGCCGTCAAGGGCTACAAGCTCGTCCTCGTGATGCCCGACAGCATGAGCATCGAACGCCGCCGCCTGATGCTGGCCTATGGCGCGCAGTTCGACCTGACCCCGCGCGAAAAAGGCATGAAGGGTGCCATCGCCCGCGCGCAAGAGCTGCAGGCCCAGACGCCTGGCTCGTGGATTCCGCAGCAGTTCGAGAACCCCGCCAACATCGATATCCATGTGCGCACTACGGCGCAGGAGATCCTGGCAGATTTCCCCGACGGCATTGATGTGCTGATCACGGGGGTGGGCACGGGTGGTCACATCACGGGCGTGGCGCGGGTGCTCAAAGCCAAGTTCCCCCAACTCAAGGTGTTTGCGGTGGAGCCCACGGCCTCGCCGGTGATCTCAGGCGGCGCGCCGTCGCCCCACCCCATCCAGGGCATTGGCGCGGGGTTCATCCCCAAGAACCTCGACACCAGCCTGCTCGACGGCGTGATCCAGGTCGATGCCGAACCGGCCCGCGAATACGCCCGCCGCTCTGCGCGCGAAGAGGGCATCCTGGTGGGCATCTCGTCCGGCGCCACCTTGGCCGCCATTGCCCAGAAGCTGCCCGAGCTGCCCGCAGGCGCCAAGGTGCTGGGCTTCAACTACGACACGGGCGAGCGCTACCTGTCGGTGGAAGGTTTCCTGCCGGCCTGATGGCCGCCGGCACGCAGCGCACTGACACCAGGGCCCTTCGGGGCCCTTTTTTTTGGGCTGCGCAGCACAAAGCCACGGCCAGCCGTCCTACAGCGGCGGGGCACGCAGGCCAGAACAATCAGTGTTCGCACCGGCTCACCTCTGCGGTGATTTCGCCGGAGCCCCTCCCAACGATTGCAACTGCCCATGGCCCCGAACTCCGCGACAGACTCCCAGCCTATTGCGTTCAAGGTGCTCACCGTGAACGTGCACAAGGGCTTCACCACCTTCAACCGGCGCTTCATGCTGCACGAGCTGCGCGAGGCCGTGCGCGATGTGGCGGCCGACCTGGTGTTCTTGCAGGAGGTGCTGGGCACGCACCACCGGCACGCCAGCCGGTTCGCCAACTTTCCGCAGGTGCCGCACTACGAGTTTCTGGCCGACACCATCTGGTCGCAATACGCCTACGGCCGCAATGCGGTGTATGACAACGGCGACCACGGCAATGCGCTGTTGTCCAAGTTTCCGATCACGCATTACGAGAACCACGACATCTCGGTGAGCGGGCCCGAACGGCGCGGCATGCTGCACTGTGTGCTGCAGCCTCCCGGGCACCACCTGCCGGTGCATGCCGTGTGTGTGCACCTGGGCCTGCAGGAGTCGCACCGGCAACACCAGCTGCGCCGCGTGTGCGATCTGGTCAACAGCTTTCCGGCCCACGAGCCCGTGGTGCTGGCGGGCGACTTCAACGACTGGCGCCACCGTGCCCACGGGGTGCTACAGCACGAGGCGGGATTGCAGGAAGTCTTTGTGCAGGCGTTTGGCCGGGCGGTGCGCACGTTTCCGGCGGCGATGCCGCTGCTGGCGCTGGACCGCATCTACGTGCGCAACGCGACCGTGCACTCGCCACTGGCACTGCCCAAGAAACCCTGGGACAAGCTCTCGGACCATGCGCCCCTGGCTGCGGAGATCCTGCTATGAAACGCCCTACCTTCCGCGCGCCACGCTCGTCCCGCTGGGTGCCCGGCAACCATTTCGAGCTGCTCGAAAACGGCGAGGAGTTCTTTCCCCGCGTGTTCCAGGCCATTGCCGAAGCACGGCGCGAGGTGATGCTGGAAACCTTCATCCTGTTCGAGGACAAGATCGGCCAACAGCTGCACGCCGCTTTGCTGGCGGCCGCCCGGCGGGGCGTGGAGGTGCATGTGCTGGTGGACGGCTTTGGCTCGCCCGATCTGTCGGACCAGTTTGTCGGCAGCCTGGTGGAGGCCGGCGTGCACTTTCGCATCTTTGACCCGGGCCGCCGTTTCCTGGGCCAGCGGCTGAACCTGCTGCGCCGCATGCATCGCAAGATCGTGGTGGTGGACGGGCACCTGGGGTTTATTGGCGGCATCAACTACTCGGCCGACCATGTGGCCGACTTTGGCCCCGAAGCCAAGCAGGACTATGCCGTGCAGGTGCGCGGCCCCATCGTGGCGCAGATGCACCACTTCACCCGCGAGGCCGTGCTCAGCCGCCAGGACCGCAAGCGCCACCAGGCCGCAGGCATCACCGGGCGCCCGCACGCGGGCACGGCCCATGCCATGTTCGTGACACGCGACAACCAGCAGCACACCAACGACATCGAGCGCCACTACCGCGTGGCCCTGCGCGCAGCGCGCAGCCGGGTGGTGATTGCCAACGCCTACTTCTTCCCGGGCTACCGGTTCATCCGCGAGATGCGGCGCGCCGCGAAACGGGGGGTGGATGTGCGCATCATCCTGCAAGGCCAGCCCGACATGCCCATCGTGAAGACGGCAGCCAGCCTGCTGTACGACCACCTGCAGCGCGCAGGCGTGCGGGTGTACGAATACTGCGACCGCCCGCTGCACGGCAAGGTGGCGCTGGTGGACGAGGACTGGTCCACCGTGGGCTCCAGCAACCTTGACCCGCTGAGCCTGTCGCTGAACCTCGAGGCCAACGTGATCATCCAGGACCGCGCGTTCAACGCCCATCTGCACCGCCGCCTGTCGCACCTCATGGAGCACAGCTGCAAGCAGGTGGAAGCCACAGCCCCCAGCCGCTGGAACGGCCTGCGCCTGCTGCGCAGCTATGCGGTGTTCCACTTGCTGCGCTGGTTCCCCGCATGGGCGGGCTGGCTGCCCCGGCACGAGCCCCACATCACGCTCGCCAACCCAGGGGCGGATGCGGCAGAGCCCGCCGGCAGCCCCGCCACCTGAACTGGCAGGCGCCCACCATGGCCACTCCCACGCTGCACGCGGACACCAAGGCGGGCGGCGCCACCGACGCCCTGCAGGCGCCATCCCGCAGAAGCAGCAACCGCAACACCACCAGCGGCTGGCGGCGTTGGCCGCAGCAAGCCTGGTGGCCCTGGCTCACCCGGGGGCTCGCCCTCGCCTTCTTTGCGGTGGTGGCCGGGCTGATCTTTCGGCAGGCACGCTCGGTGGACTGGCCCGCCGTGCTGCAGGCGCTGCGCGACCTGCCCACCACCGCACTGGCGCTGGGCGGCGCGCTGGCGCTGCTGAGCCACTTCACCTACGGCAGCTTTGACTGGGTGGGGCGCCATTGCAGCGGCCACCGCCTGACGCGCGGCACCACGCTGGCGATTGCCATGACGAGCTATCCGTTCACGCTCAACCTGGGCTCGCTGATTGGCGGCGTGGGCGTGCGCTACCGGCTGTACGACCGGCGCGGCGTGGACCCCGGCACCATCGGCCAGGTGGTGGGCACCAGCATCGTGACCAACTGGGTGGGCTACCTGATGCTGGCAGGCGTGCTGTCATGGTTGTGGCAGCCCCCGGCAGTGGCCGGGTGGACGGTAGCGCCCTGGCAATGGCACTTGGGCGGTACGGTACTGGGCGGCCTGCCGCTGGCCTACCTGGCACTGTGCGCGGTGCGCAGGGGCCGCGCGCTCACGCTGCGCGGCCATGCGTTTCCGCTGCCGCACTGGCCCGTGGCACTTTGGCAAATCGCGGCATCGGCCACCAACTGGATGCTGATGGGCGCCGCGCTGTGGACGGTGCTGCAACACCAGGTGCCCTACCCCGCCGCCCTGGCCACCGTGCTGCTGGGGGCCGTGGCCGGGCTGGTGCTGCGCGTGCCTGCAGGCCTGGGTGTGCTGGAGGCCGTGGGCGTAGCGCTGCTGGCCACCCACGCATTGGGGCAGGAACAGGTGCTGGCTGCACTGCTGGCCTACCGGGCGCTGTACTACTTTGGGCCGTTGGTGCTGGCCGCCGTGGCGCTGGGTGTGGCCGAGCTGCGCTGGCGCCAGGGGCCTGCGCAAGGCATGCAGCGCACTCCGTAGTCAGAATTTCAGCCAAAAGTGCCAGATGCGCTAGTGCATATTGGCCTTGTTGCTATCATTTTTATATAACCCTGCCGCCCGATACCCCGGTAACTCGGTCCGACAGGGGTTCCGCCCGCTGCGCGGACCCCGTATCATCCCGGCCCCACGCCATTGCTTTTCGCCCGATCGACACGGGCCCGCAAGACCATGATCCGACTCTCCGAAATCCGGCTGCCGTTCACCGTGGCCGAAGCCCCCGAGGCGCCCCTGCGCGCCGCTGCCGCCCAAATCCTGGGCCTGGCTGACGCCGACATTGCCCACCTGCACGTCTTCAAGCGCAGCTTTGACGCGCGCAAGGCCGACCTGCTGGCGGTCTACATCGTGGACATCACGCTGGCCCAGCCTGAGCGCGAAGCCGCGCTGCTCGCAAAGTGTGCTGGCAACCCGCACATCCAGCCCACGCCCGACATGGCCTGGCACCCCGTGGGCCAGGCGCCTGCCGAGCTGCCCTTGCGCCCGGTGGTGGTGGGCTTTGGCCCCTGCGGCATTTTTGCTGCGCTGGTGCTGGCGCAGATGGGCTTCAAGCCCATCGTGCTGGAGCGCGGCAAGACCGTGCGCGAGCGAACCAAGGACACCTGGGGCCTGTGGCGCAAGCGCGAGCTGCATGCCGAAAGCAACGTGCAGTTTGGCGAGGGCGGCGCCGGCACGTTCAGCGACGGCAAGCTCTACAGCCAGATCAAGGACCCGCGCCACCTGGGCCGCAAGGTGATGAACGAGTTCGTCAAAGCTGGTGCGCCCGAAGAAATCCTGTATGTCGCCCACCCGCACATCGGTACCTTCAAGCTGGTGAAGGTGGTGGAAAACCTGCGCGAGCAGATCATTGCGCTGGGCGGCGAGATCCGCTTTGAGCAGCGCGTGACGGATGTGGTCATCGAAGGCACAGGCGGTGCGCGCCACCTGCGCGGCCTGAAGGTGCTCAACCAGGCCACGGGCGAGACCACCGAGCTGCGCGCCGACCATGTGGTGATGGCGCTGGGCCACAGCTCACGCGACACCTTTGCCATGCTGTACCAGCGTGGCGTGGCCATGGAGGCCAAGCCGTTCTCCATCGGCTTTCGCATCGAGCACCCGCAGGGCGTGATCGACCGCGCGCGCTGGGGCCGCCACGCGGGCCACCCGCTGCTGGGCGCAGCCGACTACAAGCTGGTGCACCACGCTGCCAACGGCCGCGCGGTGTACAGCTTTTGCATGTGCCCCGGTGGCACGGTGGTGGCCGCTACCAGCGAACCCCACCGCGTGGTGACCAACGGCATGAGCCAGTATTCGCGCAACGAGCGCAATGCCAATGCGGGCATGGTGGTGGGCATCGACCCCCGCGACTACCCGCAGGACGCGCAGGCGTTTGAAACCCACCTGGGCCAGACCTACGGCGTGGAGGCCCTGCCCGCCGGGCAGTTCCACCCCCTGTCGGGCAGCGTGCTGCAGCGCCAGCTCGAATCGAATGCGTTTGTGCTGGGCGGGCGCGACTACAGCGCACCGGGCCAACTGGTGGGCGAGTTCATTGCGGGCAAGCCTTCGACCCAGCTGGGCAGCGTGGAGCCCTCGTACAAGCCCGGCGTGGCCCTGGGCGACCTGCACGCCGCCCTGCCCGGCTACGCCATCGAGGCGCTGCGCGAGGCACTGCCCGTGTTCGGCCGCAAGATCAAGGGCTTTGACATGCACGACGCGGTGCTGACGGGTGTGGAGACGCGCACCTCGTCGCCGCTCAAGATTGGCCGTGGCGACAACTTGCAAAGCCTGAACACGCCGGGTCTGTACCCGGCGGGCGAAGGCGCCAGCTACGCGGGCGGCATTCTGTCCGCCGGCGTGGATGGCATCAAGGTCGGCGAGGCCGTCGCCCGGAGCCTGCTGGGCGCAACGGGCTGACCTGCCTCCTGACGGTGCCGGCCCGTGGCACCGCTTACTTGCGCTGCAAAAAGTCCACGGCCAGCGCCGCCAGCGAGCGGGCGCCCACGGGCAACTGGTCTTCGTCGATGTCGAACAGCGCAGAGTGATTGGGCGGGGCCTTGGCAAAATCCTTGCCCTTGGGTGGCGCACCCAGGAAGTAGAAGAAGCCCGGCACGACCTTCTGGAACTCCGAGAAGTCCTCCGACCCCGCCACCTTCGGGATCACCATGGTCTTGCCGCCCATGGCCAGGTTCAGCGCGGGCAGCGAGGCCTGCGTGAGCGGCGCAGGGTTGGTGGTCACGGGGTAGGCCACGGGGCCAAAACGCACGCTGGCCTTGGCACCGCTGGCGGCGGCAATCGACTCGGCCGTGGTGGTGATGCGCTTGAGCGCTTCCTGGCGCATGTCTTCGTCAAAGGTGCGCAGCGTGCCCATCATCTCCACCTTGTCGGGGATGATGTTGTAGCGGGTGCCGCCCTGGATCTGGCCGATGGTGACCACCGCCGGTTCCTGGCTGATGTTGAGCTGGCGGCTCACCACGGTCTGCAGGCCCATCACCACCTGGCTGGCGGCCACGATGGGGTCGATGGTGGCCCAGGGCGACGAGCCATGGCCGCCACGCCCTTCCACATGGATGGTGATGTTGTCCGACCCGGCCATCAGCGGGCCGCTGCGGTAGCCCACCACGCCGCCAGGCAGGTTGGAGGTGATATGCAGCCCATAGATGGCCTGCACGTCCTTGAGCGCACCGGCTTCGATCATGGCCTTGGCGCCGAAGCTGGGCACCTTGCCGTTGGCGTCGGGCTCCACGGGCGCGCCCTCTTCGGCGGGCTGGAAGATGAACTTGATCGTGCCGGGCAGCTGCGCCTTCATGCCCGCCAGCACCTCGGCCGCGCCCATCAGCATGGCGGTGTGGGCGTCATGGCCGCAGGCGTGCATCACGGGCACTTCCTTGCCCAGGTAGTTGGCCTTGGCCTTGCTCGCAAACGGCAGGCCGGTGTTCTCGGGCACGGGCAGGGCATCCATGTCAGCGCGCAGGGCCACCACCTTGCCGGGCAGGCCACCCTTGAGCGTGCCCACCACGCCGGTGCCGCCCACGCCGGTCTGCACGTCCATGCCCAGCTTCTTCAGGTGCTCGGCCACGAGCTTGGCCGTGCGCACTTCCTGGCCCGAGAGTTCGGGGTGGGCATGGATGTCGCGGCGCCAGTTGACCATCTTGGGCGCCACGGCCGTCACGGCGGCATCGATGGCCTGCAGGCCGGCGGCGTCCAGGGCCTGGGCCTGGGCGGACGGTGCGAACGTCAGCCCGCTGAGAAGCAGGCCGGTGGCCAGCGAGATGGCAGAGAGGGGTTTGTGCATGAGACAGATCCGTGCAGGAAGTGAAAACAAAAAGGAACGCGGCAAAAAACGCACGTTCATGCTAAGAGCCCACCC
>NZ_JBGFFF010000083.1:0-22123 GCF_056175785.1 Acidovorax sp. LjRoot204 | reverse complement strand
CGCCAGTGCTTGCCAGACAATAGTGCCTTTGCGACACACGCCCGCATGCCCCCACAACTCCCCTGGCTCGAACCTGACGCCCCCCTTCCAGCCCCGACCCTTGCATGGGGAGAAGGTGACCCTGCGCCGGGACTGCTGGCCGCAGGTGGTGCACTGGATGTGGACAGCCTCCGTGCCGCGTATGCGCAGGGCACCTTTCCCTGGTATGGCCCTGGGCAACCCATCCTGTGGTGGGCACCCGATCCGCGCATGGTGCTGCCAGTGTCGGAATTTCGGCTGCATCGATCACTGAACAAACGGCTGCAGGCGTTTCGCAGACAGGCGCATTGCGAAATACGCGTCGATAGCGCATTCCAGGACGTCATCACGGCTTGTGCCACCAAGGAACGCGATGGCCAGGCTGGAACCTGGATCGTGCCGGAGATGGTGAACGCCTACACTGATTTACACCGAGCAGGCCATGCCCACAGCGTGGAAACCTGGGTGGACGACCAACTCATAGGGGGCCTGTACTGCGTGGCACTGGGTCGTGCGGTGTTCGGAGAATCCATGTTTGCCCATGCGACCGACGCCTCCAAGATCGCTCTTGCAGCCTTGGTCTGCCTGTGCCGCCGCCATGGCATCACCTTGATTGACTGCCAGCAGAATACGCAGCACCTGACCTCCCTGGGCGGCCGGGAAATACCCCGTGCCGATTTTCTGGTACATGTGGACAAAGCGCGACAACAGCCTGCCATCCCCTGGAGATTTGAGCCCGTATACTGGAATGAGCTGCTGCCACCCAAGATCGATCCGGCATGACGCAACTCAATGACCTTCCACTGCAGACCCTGCAGTTTTACGCGACAGCCCCCTACCCCTGCAGTTACCTGCCGGACCGTCAGGCACGCTCGCAGGTCGCCACACCCAGCCATCTGATCCAGAGCGATCTCTATTCCGACCTCGTAACCAAAGGGTTTCGCCGCAGCGGCATGTTCACCTACCGCCCCTATTGCGACGGATGCCAGGCGTGTACACCGCTGCGGGTCCTGGTCAACGAATTCAAACCTGATCGCAGCCAAAGACGCGCGGCAACACGCCACGGCCAACTGCAGGCCCGGGTGCTACGGCTGTGTTTTGTGCCCGAACATTACCAGCTGTACCTGCGCTACCAGAMCGGCCGCCATGCMGGCGGYGGCATGGACCAYGACAGCATCGACCAGTACACMCAGTTYCTGCTGCAAAGCAGGGTGAACTCAAGACTGGTGGAGTTCCGCGAGACCGACGCATCAGGCGAACCCGGTGCGCTCAAGATGGTCTCCATTCTTGACGTGCTCGATGACGGCCTGTCTGCCGTGTATACGTTTTACGAACCCGAGCCCCATTGCAGCTACGGCACCTACAATGTCATGTGGCAAATTGCGCAAGCCCATGCACTGGGCCTGCCCCATGTCTACCTGGGGTACTGGATAGAAACCAGCCCCAAGATGAACTACAAGGCRCGCTTTGTGCCCCATGAAATCCGTACCGATGGGCTATGGCACYGGGTCGCAGACACCGGCCACGCGAGCACCTGAATACGCGTTAACATTTCACAAGATAAAATGTGGCGGCCTTCGCACCATAGCCGCTCATGAAAAAAACCGATTCCAGCATCCCTCTCAAACCCAGCGTTCAGGTGCTTGAGCGCATGTTCACTCTGATCGATGTTCTGGCTTCTCGTGAAGAGGCGATTTCCCTCAAGGAAATCAGCGAAAAGACTGGGCTGCACCCCTCTACGACTCACCGCATCCTGAACGACCTGACCATTGGACGGTTTGTGGACCGCCCCGAATCGGGCAGCTACCGGCTGGGCATGCGACTGCTGGAGCTGGGCAACCTGGTGAAGGCACGCCTGAGCGTTCGTGATGCGGCGCTGACCCCCATGCGCAGTCTGCACAAGCTGATCCAGCAGCCCGTGAACCTGAGCATGCGCCAGGGCGATGAGATTGTGTATGTGGAGCGCGCCTACAGTGAGCGGTCGGGTATGCAGGTGGTGCGAGCCATTGGCGGCAGGGCACCACTGCACCTGACCTCTACAGGAAAGCTCTTCCTCGCACTGGATGACCCCCAGCGCGTTCGTGCCTACGCCACCCGCACCGGTCTTGCAGGCCACACCCGCAACAGCATCACCCAGCTGCCCGTGCTGGAGCGAGAACTGGCAAAGGCCCGGCAATACGGCATTGCCCGCGATAACGAAGAGCTTGAGTTGGGCGTGCGCTGTATGGCAGCCGGTGTGTATGACGACCAGGGAAAACTGGTAGCAGGCCTGTCCATTTCTGCCCCCGCTGACAGACTGGATGAAGGCTGGCTGCCCAAGCTGCAAGCAACGGCGAACGAAATTTCACTGGCCCTGGGCCATACGCCAAGTACCGACGCCAGTCATAACCCAATCACCAACCAACGCACCGAATTGCGCTGATATTCTGCATCCACACCCCATTTGCCAATGGCGCCATGGGGGGGCCGCAGTGGCGTATTGAGGCATCGAGGCAGGCGCTGCACGGTGTGGGAGGGACACGCGCAGCAGGCCTCCGGCATGGTCTTGCCAGCTCATCGCATCCCAACCCATTCAAGACAAGAGATGCCCGCTGACCCGATTTACCCAAGACCGTTTGCGAGGCCGGACTCGCACTACAAAAGAAAACGCCTGACAGGACCAGCCTGTCAGGCGCATGTGGGGAGATGTCTGCCTATCAGCCGTTGTTGCTCCGTACCGCCTGTAAAGGTGCGGCCAGCGAAGGATTCGACTCCACCCAGCGGCGCACCCGCTCGGCATCGCCCAGTCGACTGAATTTACCTGCAGAGTCCAGGAACACCATGATCAATTTGCGCCCCGCCACCTGGGCTTGCATCACCAAGCAACGCCCTGCCTCGGAGATATAACCGGTCTTCTGCAGACCGATGTCCCAGGTAGGATTTTTCACGAGACCGTTGGTGTTGTTGTACTGAAGCGTCTTATGCCCCACCGCCACTTCATAGCCGGGGGAAGTGGACAGCTCGCGCAACAAAGGATCTCCATGCGCCACACCCACCAGCGTTGCAAGATCGCGGGCACTGGACTGGTTACGGCTAGACAGACCCGTGGGCTCCACATAGTGAGTATCGTTCATGCCCAGTGACTTGGCCTTGGCGTTCATCTGGGCCACAAAGACCTCCAACCCACCCGGGTAAGTACGACCCAGTGCATGGGCTGCCCGGTTCTCGCTGGACATCAGCGCCAAGTGCAGCATCTCGCCACGCGTTAGCGTGGTACCCACGGTCAGACGCGACCGGCTCCCCTTTTCGGTATCTACATCGTCCTGCGTGATGGTGACAGGTTCGTCCATCGGCAACTTGGCCTGCGAAATGAGCATGCCCGTCATGAGCTTGGTCAGCGAGGCGATGGGAAGCACAGCCTGATCGTTCTTGCGGAGCAACACCTCATGGGTGTCTTGGTCCACCACCAGCGCTACGCTGGACTTGAGGTCCAGCGGATCATTGACCTCGTGCAAGCCCGCCATCTGGCCGAAAGAGGGCTTGGCTGGAACAAACGCCACCTTGGTAGGTGCTTTGGCAGTCCGGGCAGCGACGCGCGTGGGCTTGATGCTGGCGGCCACCTTGCGTGGTGCCACGGCACGCTTGGCGTTGCTTGCGCTGACCTGCTGTTTTTTGACCCCTGGCTTTTTGACATCTGCCGCATGCACAGAGGGGGAAATGAGGGCAGCGCTCACGAGCGCGAAACCCATCCACTGGAAAAATCGATTCACTGCAGCGTTGCGGCGATGGTGCATCAAAGTGCTCCAAACGGTAAAAATTATTGAGCAGTGTACAGAATCAAAAAAAGTCGCGCAAGATCAATACCTTGCGCGACTTTCCGAGAAAGTGAGTGAATTATAAATTGATCACTCAGCCTTGTGCGGCCACCCGATCGGCTTTACTTTGTAACTTGTTCAAAGCGCTAAGGTAGGCTTTCGCCGACGCCACGACGATGTCTGGGTCCGCGCCCACCCCATTCACCACACGCCCGCTGTTCTGCAACCGCACCGTGACCTCGCCCTGGCTCTCGGTAGAGCCACTGATGGCATTGACGGAATACAACACCATTTCGGCGCCACTCTTCACATGCGATTCGATGGCCTTGAGCGAGGCGTCGACAGGACCATTGCCCTCGGCCTCGCCGCGCACCTCCTGCCCATCCACCGTGAACACAATACGTGCACGGGGCTGCTCACCGGTTTCGCTTTGCTGGAACAACGATACGAACCCGTATTGCTCTTTTTCAGCAGTCACGCTCTCGTCGCTCACCAGTGCCAAGATATCTTCGTCAAAGATCTCGCTCTTGCGATCGGCCAATTCCTTGAAGCGCGTGAAAGCGGTGTTGACTTCAGTTTCGCTGTCCAGGCTGACACCCAGTTCCTGCAGSCGCTGCTTGAAGGCGTTACGACCACTGAGCTTGCCCAGCACGATCTTGTTGGCGSYCCAGCCCACRTCYTCSGCCCGCATGATCTCGTAGGTRTCRCGKGCCTTGAGCACGCCRTCCTGGTGRATRCCSSWGGCRTGMGCRAAKGCGTTGGCRCCCACCACGGCCTTGTTGGGCTGCACCACRAARCCRGTGGTCTGGCTGACCATGCGGCTGGCTGCGACAATGTGCTGGGTATCAATCCCCAGTTCAAGGCCAAAGTAGTCACGGCGGGTCTTGACTGCCATCACCACCTCTTCGAGGGAGCAATTACCGGCGCGCTCACCCAGACCGTTGATGGTGCATTCGACCTGCCGAGCACCGCCAATCTTCACACCGGCGAGCGAGTTGGCCACCGCCATACCCAGATCATTGTGGCAATGCACCGACCAGATCGCCTTGTCGCTATTGGGGATGCGCTCGCGCAGTGTCTTAATGAAGTTGCCGTACAACTCCGGAACGGCATAGCCCACGGTATCGGGCACGTTGATGGTGGTGGCACCTTCTGCAATCACGGCTTCCAGCACGCGGCACAAAAAGTCGGGATCGCTGCGGTATCCGTCCTCAGGGCTGAACTCGATGTCACCCACCAGGTTGCGGGCGAAACGGACCGACTGTTTGGCCTGCTCCAGCACCTGGTCAGGCGTCATCCGCAGCTTTTTCTCCATGTGCAGCGCCGAAGTGGCAATGAAGGTGTGAATACGGGCACTCGCCGCACCCTTGAGGRCCTCGGCAGCGCGTGAAATATCACGATCATTGGCCCGAGACAGGGAACAGATGGTGGACTCCTTGATGGCGTTGGCGATCGCCTGCACGGCTTCAAAGTCGCCATTGGAGCTGGCTGCAAAACCGGCCTCAATCACATCCACCTTCAGACGCTCGAGCTGGCGGGCAATGCGCAGCTTCTCGTCCTTGGTCATCGAGGCGCCGGGAGACTGCTCCCCATCGCGCAAGGTGGTATCGAAAATGATCAGTTTGTCAGCCATGTTGTTCTCCTGGTATCAGTGGGTGGGGCCCCGCAACGTAGAAATCTGGCGCCCAAAACAAAAGGCCCGTCGCGGGTGCAAACGGGCCTTTGTGGAAAAGTGTGCGCGTACGCCTACTGTCTCCGCCCGTGGAGAGGTAGCAGTAGCGCCAAAGCAAACAAATTCATATTGAGCAATGTAGCACAACTGGCCGGATATCACGGTCATCACTTGTGCAGACCGCGCTCGTCGGGTTCGTCGGTAGAGGTGCTGATCACGCTGCTGTGCTGCCCTTTGGCCTTGCGCCAGGCGTACACGCCATAACCACTCAGGCCATAGAACACGAACACACCAAACAGCACGATAGGGGGGTGAATGTTGATGACAGCGATGCCSAGCGCGATGAGCACGATGGCAGCAAAAGGCACGCTCTTTTTCATCTGCACATCCTTGAAGCTGTAGAACGGCACATTGGTCACCATGGTGAGCCCTGCGTACAGCGTGAAGGAGAACATGATCCAGGTCACCTGGCTCCATGTCAGCCAGTGGTCTTCGCCGGGACGCACGCCCAGCTCGGTCATCAACCAGATAAACCCTGCCACCAAGGCCGCAGCGGCTGGTGAAGGCAGCCCCTGGAAMYAGCGCTTGTCSACMACGCCCGTATTSACGTTRAAGCGCGCCAGGCGAAGCGCCGCACAGGCACAGTACACAAACGCAGCAATCCAGCCCCAGCGGCCCAGACCCTGCAGGGACCACTCATAGGCAATCAGGGCAGGCGCAGCACCAAAGGACACCATGTCGGACAACGAGTCCATCTGCTCGCCAAACGCACTCTGGGTATTGGTCATGCGGGCCACGCGCCCGTCCAGGCTGTCGAGCACCATCGCGCAGAAGACGCCCACCGCCGCCTGATCAAACCGGCCATTCATGGCCATGACGATGGAGTAAAAGCCCCCAAACAGCGCCGCCAGCGTGAACAGATTGGGCAGGATGTAGATGCCTTTGCGCCTTTTGCGCACCATCACACCGGGGTTCTCGGTGGACTCATTGCCGTCATGCATCAAACAGACCTCCRGCGCTTGCAAATATTGCACAAGCAGCTATTAAATTTATAGTATTGAACCATTTCCCGCAGGAATGCCGACTGCCAAGCGCGCAAAAGGCGAAGGCCGCAGTGTAGCGCCTGCACACTGTGCCGCCCGCCAATGAAAAAGGCCACCGAAGTGGCCTTTTGACGCTTCAGAAACGAAACATCAGTTGCGGGTCTGGTCGACCAGCTTGTTCTTSKYGATCCASGGCATCATSGCGCGCAGCTGGCCGCCCACCTTTTCGATGCTGTGGTCGGCCGTGTTGCGGCGGCGGGCCGTCATCGATGGGTAGTTCAGGCGGCCTTCCTGGATGAACATCTTGGCGTAGTCACCGTTCTGGATGCGCTTGAGGGCATTGCGCATGGCAGCGCGCGACTGCTCATTGATCACTTCAGGGCCGGTCACGTACTCGCCGTATTCGGCGTTGTTCGAGATCGAGTAGTTCATGTTGGCGATGCCGCCTTCRTAGATCAGGTCSACGATSAGCTTGAGYTCGTGCAGGCATTCGAAGTASGCCATTTCGGGCGCRTARCCGGCTTCSACCAGSGTYTCGWAACCSRYCTTRATCAGCTCGACSGYRCCGCCGCACAGMACSGCCTGTTCGCCGAAYAGGTCGGTYTCGGTTTCTTCSYKGAAGTTGGTCTCGATGATGCCGGCCTTGCCGCCGCCGTTGGCKGYKGCGTAGSWSAGMGCSAGGTCRCGSGCCTTGCCGSWCTTGTCCTGRTGCACRGCSACCAGGTGGGGCACGCCGCCGCCYTGSGTGTAGGTGYTGCGCACGGTGTGGCCGGGGGCCTTGGGGGCCACCATCCACACGTCCAGATCGGCGCGGGGCACGACCTGGTTGTAATGCACGTTGAAACCGTGGGCAAAGGCCAGCGAAGCGCCTTGCTTGATGTTGGGTTCGACGTTGTTCTTGTACACGGCTGCGATGTCTTCATCGGGCAGCAGGATCATGACCACGTCRGCGGCCTTCACGGCGTCGTTGACTTCCAGCACGTTCAGGCCGGCCTTGCCAACCTTGTCCCACGAGGCACCGCCCTTGCGCAGGCCGACCACAACCTTCACGCCGCTGTCGTTCAGGTTTTGTGCGTGGGCATGGCCCTGCGAGCCGTAGCCAATGATGGCCACGGTCTTGCCCTTGATCAGGCTCAGGTCGGTGTCTTTATCGTAGAAAACTTTCATGGGTCGCTCCGGTTGAAATGCGTTGTTGGGGGGGATTGAAATGGGAAAAACGGGGTGAATTGTCTTACACACGCAAAATGCGCTCGCCCCGGCCGATGCCGCTGGCGCCCGTGCGCACGGTTTCCAGGATGGCCGTGCGGTCGATSGCTTSCAGGAAMGCGTCGTTCTTGGMSTGGTCGCCSGTSAGCTCGATGGTGTAGCTCTTSTCSGTSACGTCGATGATGCGGCCRCGGAAGATMTCSGCCATGCGCWTCATYTCCTCGCGCTCYTTGCCSACCGCGCGCACCTTCACCATCATGAGCTCRCGCTCSGTGTAGGCACCTTCGGTSAGGTCRACCACCTTSACCACTTCAATGAGGCGGTTCAGGTGCTTGGTGATCTGCTCGATCACGTCATCGGAGCCCGTGGTCTGGATGGTCATGCGCGACAGCGATGCATCCTCGGTGGGCGCCACGGTGAGCGACTCGATGTTGTAGCCACGGGCCGAGAACAGGCCCACGACACGGGAAAGAGCGCCAGGCTCGTTTTCCAGCAAGACAGCAATGATGTGTTTCATGATGAAGAGATTCCTCTTTTTGCTGCCCTCCCCCATGCACGGTAATGCATGGGCTTGGCAGGCAATAGATTCGTCAAAAATTTAGATGCTATCTATTCGATAGCTGATAGCGCATGAAAAACATGCGCCTGAGGCCGATTTGGCTTAAAGGTCTTCCGACCCCAGCAGCATTTCGGTGATGCCCTTGCCAGCCTGCACCATCGGGAACACGTTCTCGGTGGGGTCGGTRCGGAARTCCATGAACACCGTGCGGTCCTTGAGCTTGCGKGCTTCGCGCARYGCMGGCTCCACGTCCTKKGGRYGCTCGATCAGCATSCCKACGTGSCCRTAGGCCTCRGCCAGCTTCACGAARTTGGGCAGCGCGTCCATGTAGCTGTGGCTGTACCGRCCGGAGTATTCGATCTCCTGCCACTGGCGCACCATGCCCAGRTARCGGTTRTTSARCGAGCAGATCTTGATCGGCGTGTTGTACTGCAGGCAGGTGGACAGTTCCTGGATGTWCATCTGCACCGAGCCTTCGCCCGTAATACAAAACACTTCGGACTGTGGCTTGGCCAGCTTGATCCCCATGGCATAGGGAATGCCCACACCCATCGTGCCCAGACCACCGGAATTGATCCAGCGGCGCGGCTCGTCGAAGCGGTAGTACTGCGCGGCCCACATCTGGTGCTGGCCCACGTCGGACGTGATGTATGTGTCACCRTCCTTCGTCATGTTCCACAGCGTCTCTACCACGTACTGYGGCTTGATCACATCACCGCTGCCCATGCTGTACTTCAGGCACTCGCGCTTGCGCCAGCCTTCAATGGTGTCCCACCAGGCAGCCAGGGCACCGGCGTCAGGGCGGGTGCTGCTCTCGCGGATCATSGARATCAGCTCGGTGAGCACGTCCTTCACGTCACCGACGATCGGGATGTCGACCTTCACGCGTTTGGAGATGCTCGACGGGTCGATATCGACGTGGATGATCTTGCGGTCGTTCTGCGCGAAGTGCTTGGGGTTGCCGATCACCCGGTCGTCAAAACGCGCACCCACTGCCAGCAGCACGTCGCAGTTCTGCATGGCGTTGTTGGCTTCGATGGTGCCGTGCATGCCCAGCATGCCCAGGAACTTGCGGTCSSWYGCSGGATAGGCSCCCAGGCCCATCARCGTRTTGGTGACCGGGTAGCCSAGCATGTCCACCAGCGTGCGCAGCTCGTTGGTGGCGTTGCCCAACAGCACACCGCCGCCCGTATAGATGTAAGGGCGCTTGGCCGCCAGCAGCAACTGCAGGGCCTTGCGGATCTGTCCGCCATGGCCCTTGCGCACGGGGTTGTACGAGCGCATTTCTACCGTTTGCGGGTAGCCGGTGTAAGGCACCTTCTTGAAGGAAACATCTTTGGGCACATCCACCACCACAGGGCCTGGGCGGCCGGTACGGGCAATATGGAAGGCCTTCTTCATCGTCGCGGCCAGGTCGCGCGGGTCCTTGACGAGAAAATTGTGCTTAACAATGGGGCGGGTGATACCGACCGTATCGCACTCCTGGAAGGCATCAAGCCCGATGGCGGGCGTGGGCACCTGACCAGAAATGATCACCATSGGGATCGARTCCATGTACGCSGTGGCGATGCCGGTSACRGCRTTSGTSARGCCGGGGCCCGARGTGACCARSGCYACGCCGACYTCRCCSGTGGCGCGCGCRTASCCRTCGGCMGCGTGSACGGCKGCCTGYTCGTGSCGCACCAGCACGTGCTGGATGGTGTCYTGCTTGTARARCGCGTCGTAKATGTACAGAACCGCGCCGCCRGGRTAGCCCCAGATGTACTGGACGTTCTCTGCCTGGAGGGCCTTGATGAGGATCTCAGAACCCATGAGGTCCTGCGAACCGGAAGCGGGAGATGTGTTGCCCTGCGAAGCAGCAGCTGCTGAAGAAATTTCAGCCTTGGAGATTTCCATGATCGATCAACCTTTGTGAATTTCTCTGACGAAAAACCTTGGGTGCCCCTCGCACGCGCTCTTGTGAAGCCAGCTTGGAACTTGAGGCCAAGGACATGGGCGGGATGATTGCCGCGCCGGACCGTGACCCGTTTGCCTTTTGAATTGCAGGTCGATTATCGCACTGCAACACTCACAAAACGCTCCGCAGCCGAAAAAAACTCCGGCGGGTGCGATAATCTGCCGTTTTACGGCGCCGTTGAGTTGCGAAACTGCAGACATCTGCGCCGATCTCCTCCCGGGCTGACCCGTCTTGGCAACCGAACAAGAACTTTCCGATTTCCTCAAAAGCGTAGAAAAGCGCGCKTTCAAGCGCTCGGTCTACCACGTKCGSRACGAGGAAGCSGCGCTCGACATCGTGCARGACAGCATGMTSAAGYTGGCSSAGCAYTACGGSGACAARCCGSCGGRMGARCTGCCSATGCTGTTCCAGCGSATTCTTTCSAAYTGCACCCTSGACTGGTTYCGCCGYCAGAAGACGCGCAATGCACTGTTTTCGAGCATGAGCGACTTCGAAGGCCCAGGTGAAGATGGCACGGATTTTGATCTGCTCGAAGCGTACTCAGGAACAGAAGACGGCGACAAAGCCGAAAGCGCGGAAGACCTGACCCGCCGGGCCCAGATATTCCAGGGCATTGAAGAAGAAATTGCAGAGTTGCCACCACGTCAACGGGAAGCGTTCCTGATGCGTTATTGGGAGGAAATGGACGTCGCAGAGACGGCTGCCGCCATGGGCTGCTCCGAAGGCAGTGTCAAAACACACTGCTTTCGCGCCATACAAACCCTCAGCAAGGCACTGAAGGCCAAAGGAATCGAGCCATGAAGAACACTGTACAGACCCCACCGACCCAAGCTGAAGCTGCTGCCGAGCGCTTTGCGCTGCGCGTCACGGCGCGCCTGTCCAGCGGCACCGACGCCCTGCCCTATGACATCTCCGAGCGGCTGCGCGCCTCGCGCATGCAGGCGTTGGCCAAACGCAAAGTCACCGCGCCGGTGCATCGCACCGCCCCCGCAGCAGTGGTGGTCAACGCAGGCAGCACCGCCACACTGGGCCGTGGCGGCGAAGGCGGTGGCTGGTGGAATGCCCTGGTGTCCGCCGTGCCTCTGCTGGCGCTGGTCGTGGGACTGGTGGTCATCAACATCGCGCAGGACGAACGCAGTGCCAACGATGTGGCCGAGGTGGATGCCGCTCTGCTGACCGATGACCTGCCTCCCGCCGCTTACTCGGACCCAGGCTTCGTACAATTCCTCAAGACCTCCGCGCAGTCAAACTGATCTGCCTGACTCTGGACTGCATGCACCCAAGCCCCTCTGAAGCTCCCTCCACGCTGCCAGCCTTCGTGCTGGCATTGGCGCTTCTGGGTGCGCTTACCGCTGGTGGCTGGCAGGCGTTGGTGCAGATGCGCATGGCCCCCAGCACAGTGCTCCAGGCGGGCGCTGAGGCCGCAGTGGCCCGCCCCAATAACGCCCGCACAGACCTGTCTGCCGTGAACATGCCCCCTGCCACGGAATCAGGACCAGGCTGGGGCACGCTCACCACGGCGCAAAAACTGGCGCTGTATCCGCTGTCGGAACGCTGGGCGCTGATCAGCGAAGCCCAAAAACGCCGTTGGCTGGACTTGGCCATCAACTACCCCAGTCTTTCGGAAGAGGAACAACGCAAGTTCCATGACCGCATCACCGACTGGGCCAATCTGAGTGCCCAGCAGCGCAACCAGGCACGCTTGAACTACGCGGTCACCAAGCGCCTGGCTGGGGACGACAAACGGGCGCAGTGGGAGGCCTACCAGGCACTGTCTGATGAAGAGCGCAAGGCGTTGGCCTCCAAGGCGACCCCCAATCCCCACGGTGCTGCCACGGCCCTGCGCCCTGTCTCGCCCAAAAAGCTGGCCCAGGTGCCCGCAGCAACGCAAGCCAGCCCTGATCGCCCCAACGCCCCCAAGATTCCACCGGTGGYAGACCACTCGCCCCGCGTTGCGGCCCCAGTGCCTCAGCCGACGGCGCCTGCGATGCCATCCACCCCCGCATCCGCAGCGTCGGCGACCTCGACGGGTGGCGTGGAAACAGCGCCCGTGGCGATCCCCAGTGCGGTGCCTGCTGTACTTCCGCCCCTGGGCTCAGGCGGAGCCGACAGCACGGGCTCGCCCGGCACCCCTGCGGTAACACCTGACACCTCCGGCCTGTATCCTCAGTAGGTTTCAACCTGCCCTGGCCCGACGGGCCTGACCTGGAATGTCCGTTTCTCCCTCTCCGACCACGCCCCAGCCTGAGGCCAACGCATCAAGCGGTGTCCTTGCGGGCGGCCCCACGCCCAACCTGTGGCGGCGCATGGCCTGCTGGCTGTACGAAGGCATGCTGATGTTCGGCGTGGTCTTTATCGCCGGGTACCTGTTTGGCACTCTGAGCCAGACGCGCAATGCGATGGACAACCGCCATGCGCTGCAGGCCTTTCTGTTTGTGGTGTTCGGTATTTATTTCACCTGGTTCTGGGCCAAAGGCCAGACCCTCGCACAGAAAACCTGGCACATCCGCGTGGTGGGCACTGCAGGGCAACCCATCAGCCAGCCGCGCGCCTTGTTGCGGTATGTATTGAGCTGGCTGTGGTTTTTGCCGCCGCTGGCGGCAATCGCACCATTTTCCCTGTCGGGAGGCGAGTCCACCGTGATCGTGCTGGGCTGGGTGGCCATCTGGGCGCTGCTCAGCCGGTTCCACCCCACGCGGCAGTTCTGGCACGACGCGTTGGCCGGCACCCGGCTGGTGCACTACGAAATTCCCAAAAAATAAGCGCATGCAACCCTCCTCCCCTTCTCCGGACGCTCCGGCCAACCCCCAAAAGGCGCGCTCGGGCCTCAATCGCATCTGGCATGCCGCCGGCTATTCCATGGAAGGGCTGCGGGCCGGCTGGAACGAGAAGGCCTTCCGCCAGGAGGCCATCGCCGCCATGGTGCTGCTGCCGCTGTCGCTCTGGCTGGGCCGCAGTTGGGTCGAAGTCGCCTTGTTGGCGGGCTCCGTGGTCATCGTGATGATTGTGGAGTTGCTCAACACAGGCATCGAGACCGCCATCGACCGCATCGGSCCCGARTGGCAYGACCTSTCCAARCGCGCCAAGGACATGGGCAGCGCAGCGGTTCTGCTGGCCTTGCTGCTGTGCATTGGCATCTGGGCCGCCGCATTGATTCAGAGGTTTTTCCATGGCTGAACCCACTTTTTCTGTGTGCGTATATTGCGGATCGCGCCCCGGCGACAACGCCGCCTATGCCCAGGCGGCGCAGGCAGTGGGCCAATGGATCGGCGCCCACAACGGACAACTGGTATACGGCGGTGGCCGCAGTGGCCTGATGGGCACGGTGGCCGAGGCAACGCGTCTGGCGGGCGGTCGGGTGGTGGGGGTGATACCGCAGGCGCTGGTGGACAAGGAGCTGGCCAACCGCCAATGTGACGAGCTGCATATCGTGCAGACCATGCACGAACGCAAGGCCATGATGGCAGAGCGCAGCGATGCATTCCTCGCCCTGCCCGGCGGCATCGGCACGTTTGAAGAACTGTTTGAAGTGTGGACCTGGCGCCAGCTGGGCTACCACGACAAGCCCTTGGGCTTGCTGAATGTGGCGGGCTACTACGATGGCCTGCTGGGTTTCTTGCAGGGCAGCGTGGCCAGTGGCTTCATGGGTGAATGGCAGATGGGCCTGTTGCACGCATCCACCGWTGCAGAGGGCCTGCTGCGCACGCTGGTGCAAGACGCAGGGCCTGACCAAGCGCCCGTCCCGCTGCGCTCGGTGATCTGACTCCCCCCGCACTCCGAAACCGGAGCGGCCCACGAGCCGGGACCGCCGCGCAAGGGCCACCAGGCAGAATAGGCGGCGCTTCGCTTGCTTGCGCTGGTGTTGCCTCCCTTTTCTCGAACGGCGCAGCCGTTCAAGAGAAAGGGCAAGGTAAGAAACGGCTCAGGGGGTTGTCACCTCACACCGCTGCGTCGTCCAGATCGCCCGTGCGAATACGCACCGTGCGCTCCACGGCGGTCACAAAAATCTTGCCGTCACCGATCTTGCCGGTGCGCGCCACGTTCACGATCGCGTCCACGCAGCGGTCCACATCCTCGGACTTGACGACGACCTCGACCTTCACCTTGGGCAGAAAGTCCACCACGTATTCCGCGCCGCGGTACAGCTCAGTATGGCCTTTCTGGCGGCCAAAACCCTTCACTTCGGTCACCGTGAGGCCGGTCACGCCGCATTCGGCCAGGGCTTCGCGGACTTCTTCGAGCTTGAAGGGCTTGATGACGGCGGTGATCATTTTCATGGCGGGTCTCCTGGAGGATGTAAAAAATCGGGCGGGGGGCACGGCGCCGAAGCGTCACGCCCTGAATTTGCTGGTGATAGGGTAACGCCAGTCCTTGCCAAAGCTGCGGCGCGTGACACGAATCCCTACTGGCGCCTGGCGGCGTTTGTACTCGTTGAGCTTGATCAGGCGCGTCACGCGCTCGACATCGGCCCGGGCGAAGCCGCTGGCGATGATGGACTCGATGGGCTCATCGTTTTCCATGTAGCGGGCAACGATGGCGTCCAGCACCTCATACGGCGGCAGGCTGTCCTGATCCTTCTGGTCGGGCCGCAGCTCGGCACTGGGCGGCCGGGTGATGATGCGCTCAGGGATGGGGCTGGCGCAGGTGCCATACGGGTCGTTGGCATTGCGCCAGCGGGCCAGGTCAAACACGCGGGTCTTGGCCACGTCCTTGATCACGGCAAAGCCGCCGGCCATGTCGCCGTATAGCGTGCAGTAGCCGGTGGACATCTCGCTCTTGTTGCCSGTGGTSAGMACGATSGMGCCGAACTTGTTSGACAGCGCCATCAGCAGCGTGCCSCGGATGCGSGCCTGCAGGTTTTCTTCGGTGGTGTCTTCGGGCAGCCCGGCGAATTCGGCGGCCAGAGCGGCCTTGAAGGCCTCGAACTGCGGCTTGATCGAAATCTCGTCATAGCGCACGCCCATGCGCGTGGCCATGTCGCGCGCGTCGATCCAGCTGATGTCGGCGGTGTAGGGCGATGGCATCATCACCGTGCGGACCTTGTCGGCACCGAGCGCATCCACCGCAATCGCCAGTACCAGCGCCGAGTCGATGCCGCCCGACAACCCCAGCAGCGCGCCCGGGAAGCCGTTCTTGCCCACATAGTCGCGCACACCCAGCACCAGGGCATCCCACAGGTCGGCCTCCAGCGTGCGCTCTGGGGCAACCTCTGCTGTAATTTTGATAGCCCCCTGGGCAGATTCGACTAGCGCATAGACCAGTTTTTCCACAAAAGCAGGGGCCCGCGCCGCCACCGAGCCGTCGGCGGCCAGCGCAAACGAGCGGCCTTCGAACACCACCTCGTCCTGCCCACCCACCAGGTGGGCGTAAACCAGCGGCAGGCCCGTCTCGACCACACGGGAGCGCATGGTGGCCTCGCGCTCCGTGCCCTTGCCCAGGTGGAAAGGCGATGCATTGATGACCGCCAGCAACTGCGCACCGGCGGCAGCAGTATCGCGCGCGGGGGTGGCAAACCAGGCGTCTTCGCACACCAGCACACCCACCTTCACGCCTTCCACCTCGAACACACAGGGCTTGCTGCCGGGCACGAAGTAGCGCCGCTCGTCAAACACCTGGTAGTTGGGCAGCTCGCGCTTGGCGTAGGTCTGCTCGATCTTGCCGTCGCGCACCACGCTGGCGGCGTTGAAGCAGACGCTGAAGGCCTGGGCGCCAGGGGCGATGGCCTGCGGGTGGCCCAGCACGATGGCCAGGCCTTTCAACCCCGCAGTCTCGCGGGCCACGGTTTTCACGGCATCATCGCAGGCCGCAATGAAGGCAGGGCGCAGGAACAGGTCTTCGGCCGCGTAGCCGCAGATGGCCAGCTCCGGTGTCAGCAACAGGCGAGCGCCCTGGGCATAGGCCTCGCGGGCTGCCGCAATGATCTTTTGGGCGTTGCCGGGCATGTCGCCCACAACAAAGTTGAGCTGCGCAGTGCAAATGGAGAGCGTCATGGAACTGGAATCGGCCCCTGCGGCCAGGTTGAATACCGCCGTTGCGGGCCCGCAATCAAAGGTGCATCACAGGGGCCTGCATGGCTGAAGCTGCCATTATCGCCCGCGTGCTCCCCTCCGTGCTGGACGTGGACACTACCGCCTGGAACCACCTGCTGGCGCAGCAAAGCCACCCCACGCCCTTCATGCGGCATGAATACCTGGCCGCGCTGGAAAGCAGCGGCAGCGCCACGCCGCGCACTGGCTGGACGCCCCGCTTCATGACGCTGTGGGACGGCGACACCCTGGTAGCCGCCTGCCCCCTGTACCTCAAGAGCCATTCGTACGGCGAATATGTGTTTGACTGGGCCTGGGCCAGCGCTTACGAGCAGCACCGTGTGCCCTACTACCCCAAGGCCGTCATTGCCGTGCCCTTTACGCCCGTGCCAGGCAGCCGGCTGCTGGCCCGCGATGCCACCACGCGCGCCCTGCTGGTGCAGGCGGTGTGCCAGTGGTGCGAGCAAGAAGACGTGTCGTCCGTGCATGTGCTGTTTGCCAGCGATGACGATGTGCTGACCAGCGCGCAACAAGACCTGATGCTGCGGCACACCGTGCAGTTTCACTGGAAGAATGAGCGGCCCACGCTCCCTGTGGCCCAGGGGGTAGCCGCCACCGACGGCGAAACTCTGCGCTACCAGGACTTTGACCAGTTCCTCGCCAGCCTGTCGCAAGACAAACGCAAGAAGATCCGCCAGGAGCGCCGCCGAGTGGCCGATGCCGGAGTCACCTTCCGCTGGTCACGCGGGGCGGTCATCAGCGCTGCAGACTGGGATTTTTTCTACCGCTGCTACGAGCGCACCTACCTGGAGCACGGCAACCCGCCCTACCTCACGCGCGACTTTTTTACCCGCATGGCAGCGGACATGCCCGAGGCCTGGCTGCTGTTTGTGGGGGAGCGGGACGGGCGGCCTATTGCTAGCAGTTTGATAGCTATCGGCGCATATACATCTAGCGCTTCAGCCCAAAAAGACGCTGAATCAGGCCCCGAATCACGCTCCGAGTTGGTGGCCTATGGCCGCTACTGGGGCGCGCTGGAACGTGTGGACTGCCTGCACTTCGAGGCCTGCTACTACCAGCCGCTGCAGTGGTGCATCGCCCACGGTGCCGTGCGGTTTGAGGGGGGCGCCCAGGGCGAGCACAAGATGGCSCGCGCRYTGMTGCCSGTGMAGRCCASCAGCGCGCACTGGCTGGCACACCCGGCATTTGCTGAGGCGGTGCAGCGCTTTCTGGACCGCGAAGGCGCTGGCGTGGAAAGCTACCTCGGCGACCTGCAAGCGCGAAGCCCCTTCAAGGCCGCCTGACCTGCAGTGGTCCGGCAGGACGCGCGGACAAGATCAAAGCCAGGTTTGAACCAACACACGGCGAAGGCAGGGCCCGTCACGCCTGCCGAGGGCGGCGAGTCACTGTCAAAAACTCTCCCAGTCAGCATCATTGCCGCTGCCCGAACGAGCTGGCGCCGTTGACGCAAGAGCCGGTGCGGGCTTGGCGGCCGCACGCAGGGGCGGCACCTTGGACTGGGCCACAGGGGCTGGTCGGCTGGAACCGGCCAAGGCCTTAGATGAGCCTGCAGCCTTGGGCACATACGCAAAGGCAGACGCAGCCGGCTGCGCAGCCTGCGCTGGCGACAGCTTGAAGAACGCCACCGTGCTCACCAGGTCCTGCGCCTGGTTGTTGAGGCTGGCGGCGGCGGCGGCCATTTCTTCCACCAGGGCAGCGTTTTGCTGGGTGACCTGGTCCATCTGTGTCACAGCCTCGCCCACCTGGGCCACGCCCTGGCTTTGTTCAGAGCTGGCGGCACTGATCTCGCCCATCAAATCCGTGACACGTTTGATGGAGCCCACCACCTCGGTCATGGTTGCACCCGCCTGATCGACCAGCGTGGTGCCTGCGGCCACGCGTTCCACGCTGTCGTTGATCAGGGTCTTGATCTGCTTGGCCGCGTCGGCCGAACGGCCCGCCAGGCTGCGCACCTCGGACGCCACCACTGCAAAGCCCCGGCCCTGCTCGCCCGCACGCGCTGCTTCGACGGCCGCGTTCAGCGCAAGGATGTTGGTCTGGAAGGCAATGCCATCGATCACACCGATGATGTCGGCGATCTTGCTGCTGCTGTCGTGGATGCCCTTCATGGTGTCCACCACCTGGCTSACCACCTCTCCGCCATGCACGGCCACCTTCGATGCGCTCTGCGCAAGCTGGTTGGCCTGGCGGGCGTTGTCGGCGTTCTGGCGCACGGTCGAATTGAGCTGCTCCATGGATGCCGCCGTCTCCTGCAGGGCGCTGGCCTGCTGCTCGGTGCGAGCGCTCAGATCGTTGTTACCCTGAGCGATCTCCGACGACGCCGTGGCCACGTTCTCGGAGCCGGAGCGCACATGCCCCACGATGCGCGACAGGTTTTGCTGCATCTCGTTCAGCGACCGCAGCAGGTGCGCCATCTCATTGCGGCTTTCACCCATATCGGGAATGTGGACCGACAAGTTGCCATGGCTGATTTCATCGGCCGCGTGCACAGCCCGCTGCACCGGCCCCACGATGGAGCGCGTGGTCCACAGCGCAAACAAGGCGCCCAGCACCAGCGATGCCATCGCAGCCAGYGCCAGCACCCATTGGCTGGTGACCGCGTCCTGGAGGATGGCGCCCTCAAACTCATCGAGCTGCTTGTGCGTGTTGTCCGCCACATCGGCCAGCGACTGCAGGTAAGCGGTGGCCAGGGGCTTGAGGTCGCTGTCCACCAGCGCAAACACGTCTTCCCCGGCCTTCTTGCGCTCCAGCAATTTGGCGCGCGCGTCCACATAGGCCTTGCGGGTCACCGCCACACGCTCCATCAGCGCCTTTTCGGTGGGGTCGTCCACCAGCGCCTCCAGCTTTTTCTGTGCCTCGCTGGCACGCTGCGACGTGGTGGCCATGTCGGCCGTCAGCGACTGGATATAGCCCGCGTCCGTGGCCTTGAGCGATGCCGACGCCCGCACCCAGTTCAGGTCGATGGCCGCCTTCCACTCCTGCGCCAGGGCGTTGCGTTCCATTTCGACAGTGGCAATGCGACTGCTGGCCTCCTTGAGTACCGCCAGTCGCCAGACGCCGGTGGCGGCGATGGTGGCGGTGATCAACAGCACAAGGCCAAAGGCCAGGCTCAGGCGCGCTCCGATTTTCAGGTTGCTCATGGGAATCTTTCGTGGTTTTTATGGGGGCTTTTGCCAGCCATGGCTGCGCCGATGTGGTTCGGCGCACCTGCGCGGGACAACAAGGAATCAGCGGCTGGGATGTGATAATTATATCATATTTGTGATAAATATGATTTTATCAATTTTAATCATCACAAAAGAGTCGACGGCCCACTGCGCAAGCGCTGCCCCGGTGGGGGCATGGGTGCGGCCCCCTGTGTCAGCCGTGGGGATATCAAAACAGCGCACAAGGCCCCGTGCGTGCAGCGCACGCACGGGCTGGGGTGCTACATCGCGGGCGCTGTCGGCGCAGTGCCAGGCACCGAACCAACTTGAGGAAGTCTACGCCCCAAAACGGGGCGTTACGCTTACAAACGGTGCAGGCATGGCCTGCCGTCGGTCAAAAGCTCTCCCAGTCGTCCTCGGCACCGGCGGCCACTGCCTGTGGGGCCGCTTTGGGTGCGGCGCCCGCAGCCTTGGGGGTGGCACTGGCAGCAGGTGCCTTTTTGGCGGCAGGAGCAGAGGGAGAGCGCAAAGCAAGGGTTGCCTTGCTGCCCGCCGCATGGCCGCCCATCGCCGCCTTGCGCGTGTCCGCCGCGGGCGCAGGGCGCGGCACCGGGTCCACAGCGCCGCCAGGCTGCGATGCCCGTGCCTGGTCGGCCGTGAGCTTGAACACCGCCACCGCCCCCACCAAGGCCTGGGCCTGGTGGCTCAGGCTGCTGGCAGCAGCCGCCATTTCCTCGACCAGCGCCGCGTTCTGCTGGGTGACCTGGTCCATCTGCGTGACGGCCTCGCCCACCTGCGACACGCCCGTGCTCTGCTCGCTGCTGGCGGCGCTGATCTCGCCCATGATGTCCGTCACGCGGCGAATGGCGCCCACCACCTCGGTCATGGTGATGCCCGCCTTGTCCACCAGCTGGGTGCCCTGCTCGACCCGCTCCACGCTGGCAGTGATGAGCGACTTGATCTCTTTGGCCGCCTCGGCGCTGCGCTGGGCCAGATTGCGCACCTCGCCCGCCACCACCGCAAAGCCCCGGCCTTGCTCGCCCGCGCGGGCGGCCTCCACGGCCGCGTTCAGCGCCAGGATGTTGGTCTGGAACGCAATGCCGTCAATCACGCTGATGATGTCGGCGATCTTTTTGCTGCTGTCGTTGATGCCCTTCATGGTGGTCACCACCTCGGCCACCACATCGCCGCCCTGCCCCGCCACGGTGGATGCGCTCATCGCCAGCTGGTTGGCCTGGCGCGCGTTGTCGGCGTTTTGCTTGACGGTGGAACTCAGCTCCTCCATCGACGCAGCGGTTTCCTGCAGCGCGCTGGCCTGCTGCTCGGTGCGGATGGACAGGTCGTTGTTGCCCGATGCGATCTCGGCACTGGCCGACGCCACGCCCTGGGCATTGCCACGCACGCCCGACACCACATGCGCCAGGTTGTCCCGCATGGCGGTGAGGCCGCCGAGCAACTGGGCGATCTCGTCCTTGCCCCGCGCGTGGATCGCCACGGTCAGGTCGCCCTGCGCCACCGCGTCGGTGATCTGCACCGCATCGCCCAGCGCGCGCGAAATCTGCCGAATCATGGCGCCGCCCATCAGTACCGCCAGCACGATGCCCGCCACCACGGCCGTGACCGCCAGTGCGCGGATGGTCTGGTAGCTGGCGGCCGCACTGTCGTACTCGGCCTTGGCACGGTCCAGCTGCACCTGCATCAGTTGGCCCAGCACCTCCTGCAATGGGTCGATGGCGGGGTACATCTCCTTGGCCGCAAACGCGGTCAGTGCCGCCACATCGCCCGACTTGAAGTGCCCCGCCAGTACATCGGTGGCCGCATCTGCCTTGGCCTGCAGCGGCTTGAAGCGCTCGACCAACTGCGTTTCCTCCGGCACCAGCTGGGTGGCCAGATAGGCCTTCCAGTTGGCATCGATGGCCTTGCGCGCATCGGCCACCGACTGCAGGCCCTGTGCGGGTGTCAGCGTACCGTCACGCACCTTGTGGGCCGTGTCCACCACGTTGACCGCATACATGTCCGCCACCACCTTGATCTGCTTGAGCGGCACCACCCGGTCGTCGTATACCGACTTGAGCCCGGCATTGGAATTGCCCATGCCATACAGCCCCGCCACGCCCACCAGCAACACCAGCAGACACAAGGCCGCAAGCAAACCCGCCAGGCGGGTGGAAATCTTGAACTGGTTCATGACAACACTCCTGAGGGAAACAAGCAAACAGGCTGCGCCCGACTGGCAGCGCACCAGCGGTTGGAAAGGGGCATATGGGGAGCGCGCACCAGACTCAGGTGCGGCCTGGGTAGCGCCACGGTTGGCGTCGCAGACCACACGGCAGGCGCACAGCAGCTCGCGCTGGTGATGATGGGGCGGCCACCCATGCACGTGCGCGACGCGTTGAAACCTCGGTCCATTGCAGAACTCCTGTGGAGAACGGCGCCAAAAAGGGAATGTCCACCCACCGACGGACCGCGCGCCGTGGCGGGCCCGCTCAGCATAGCGCTTTCCGTTACGTTTGCGTACAAATCGCCCGCCAACCTTGGCGCGCCGCTGCCCATAACGGCAGCTCGCCATCACGCATCTGCAGCAAGCATCGCGCCAGCGGTGGCAGACCCACCCCACGCATGCCTTCAGCCATCACCAACAAAGCGCCCGACCACAAAAAAGCACGCAGAAGGTAGCCCCC
>NZ_JBGFFF010000082.1:0-22441 GCF_056175785.1 Acidovorax sp. LjRoot204 | reverse complement strand
AGACAAGGACGTGCTGGTGCGCACCGAAATCGTGGGCCGGGGCGACCCCATCCAGCTCGACTACCGCCTCGAAAAGACTCCTGGTGATGGCGCAGGCTGGAAGATCTACAACCTGAATGTGCTGGGCGTCTGGCTGGTSGAMACCTACCGSRSCCAGTTCGCGCAGGARATCAATGCCAAGGGCATCGACGGCCTGATCGAGACACTGGCCGCGCGCAACAAGACCAATGCGGGCACTGCCAAGGGCTGACAGCCCCCTCGCCATGCTGGTGCTGCCCCCCGAACTCACCCACCGCCAGGCTACTGCCTGCCTGCACATGCTCAAGCAAGGGTTGCGGGTCCACCGCGACAGCGCGGTGGTGGTGGATGCCCATGGGCTGACGGTGTTCGACACCTCGGCCTTGGCCGTGCTGCTCGAATGTCGGCGTGAAGCCCTGTCCGAAGGCAAGCAGTTTGCCGTGCAAGGCATGCCTGCAGGTTTGGCGGGCATGGCAGGGTTGTATGGGGTGGATGCGCTGCTGGTCGTCGCACCTTGATATGAAATAGCTTTCATGGTCCCGGGTGGCTCTGCCACCCAAACCATGAAACGGAGGGCCCGCAGCGCCCGCCAGGGGCCATTGAGGCGGCCGCTCCGCCTGCAGAGGGCTGAGGCCTTAAAATCGAAGGCTTCATGCCCGCAGTCTCCTTCCAAGCCATCTCCAAGACCTTTGCCACGCCCAAAGGCCCTTTTCAGGCACTGAACCAAGTCAATCTGGACATCGAGGAGGGCGAGTTCTTCGGGCTCCTGGGCCCCAATGGTGCCGGCAAGACCACCCTGATCAGCATCCTGGCCGGCTTGGCGCGTGCCACCAGCGGCCGAGTGCTGGTGCAGGGCAGCGACGTGCAGGCCCAGTACGCCGATGCCCGCCGCAAGCTGGGCATCGTGCCGCAAGAGCTGGTGTTCGACCCCTTTTTCAACGTGCGCGAGGCGCTGCGCATCCAGTCCGGCTACTTCGGCGTGAAGAACAACGATGCTTGGATCGACGAGCTGCTCGAAAACCTGGGCCTGGCCGACAAGGCCAATGCCAACATGCGCCAGCTGTCGGGCGGCATGAAGCGCCGCGTACTGGTCGCACAGGCGCTGGTGCACAAGCCGCCCATCATCGTTCTGGATGAACCCACGGCCGGTGTCGATGTAGAACTGCGCCAGACGCTGTGGCACTTCATCGCCCGCCTGAACAAAGAGGGGCACACCGTGCTGCTCACCACCCACTACCTGGAAGAAGCCGAGGCSCTGTGCGGCCGCATTGCSATGCTCAAGGCGGGGCAGGTGGTGGCGCTCAACCGCACCAGCGAGTTGCTCAAGGCCGCCTCGGGCAGCGTGCTGCAGTTCAAGACCGACATGGTGCTGCCGCCCGCGCTGGCTGCCGTGGCGCGGGTCACCGGTCGCATCGTGCAATTGCCCGCGCACGACGCGGCAGAGATCGAAAACCACCTGGCTGCGTTGCGCGTGGCCGGAGTCGAGGTGCAGGACATGGAGATCCGTAGGCCTGACCTGGAGGATGTGTTCCTGCAAGTGATGTCCGGCACGTCGGCATCAAACATTCCGCTGGAGGGTGTTGCGCTATGACCGGCTGGCAGACGCTGTTCTACAAAGAGGTGTTGCGCTTCTGGAAAGTCAGCTTCCAGACCGTCGCGGCCCCCGTGCTCACAGCCGTGCTTTACCTGTTGATCTTCGGCCATGTGCTCGAAGACCAYGTGAAGGTCTACGACYSSRTCRGCTACACGGCCTTCCTKGTGCCGGGCCTCGTGATGATGAGCGTGCTGCAGAACGCCTTTGCCAACAGCTCGTCCAGCATCATCCAGAGCAAGATCATGGGCAGCCTGGTGTTTGTGCTGCTCACGCCGCTGTCGCACTGGGCTTGGTTCTGCGCCTACGTGGGCTCGTCCATCGTGCGCGGGCTGGTGGTGGGCCTGGGTGTGTTCATCGTCACGCTGGCGTTTGCGCGGCCCGAGTTTGCGGCGCCGCTGTGGATTCTGGCCTTTGCCCTGCTGGGCGCGGCATTGCTGGCCACGCTGGGGCTGATAGCGGGGCTCTGGGCCGACAAGTTCGACCAGATGGCTGCGTTCCAGAACTTCATCATCGTGCCCATGACCTTCCTGTCGGGCGTGTTCTATTCGATCCAGTCGCTGCCGCCGTTCTGGCAGGCCGTGAGCCACCTCAACCCGTTCTTCTACATGATCGACGGCTTTCGCTACGGCTTCTTCGGCCAGAGTGATACCTCGCCCTGGCTCAGCCTGGGCATCGTGGGCATCGCCTGGCTGGCCGTGAGCGCGCTGGCCGTGCACCTCTTGCGCACGGGCTACAAGATTCGGAATTGACATGACCGCTGATCAACTCAAAGACATCATCACCGCTGGCCTGGCCTGCGAACACATCACGCTCGAAGGCGACGGCCGCCACTGGTACGCGACCATCGTCTCGGCCGAGTTCGAGGGCAAGCGCGCCATCCAGCGCCACCAGCGCGTGTACGCCACGCTGGGCGCGAAAATGCACACCGACGAAGTGCACGCGCTGTCGATGAAGACCTTCACCCCGGCCGAATGGGCTGCCCAGGCGCAGTAGCGCCTGCACACCCACTAGAACTCACTTTTTGATAGCTGCTGGCGCATTTTCCACTAGCGCAAGCGGCACTTTTGACCCCTATTTTGGTGATTTGAGATGGACAAACTCCTGATTCGCGGCGGACGCAGCTTGCAAGGCGAGGTGCTGGTCTCCGGCGCCAAGAACGCCGCCTTGCCGGAGTTGTGCGCCGCCCTGCTCACGGCTGAGCCCGTGACCCTGCTCAACGTGCCCCAGCTGCAGGACGTGAGCACCATGCTCAAGCTGATTCGCAACATGGGTGTGGCGGCGGAGCGGGCCGACGACGGCACGGTGCGCATCAACGCCAGTGCGCTGAGCACGCCCGAGGCGCCCTACGAGCTGGTCAAGACCATGCGCGCCTCCGTGCTGGCCCTGGGCCCGCTGCTGGCGCGCTTTGGCGAGGCCACGGTGTCGCTGCCCGGCGGCTGCGCCATCGGCTCGCGCCCGGTGGACCAGCACATCAAGGGCCTGGCCGCCATGGGCGCCGAGATCGTGGTCGAGCACGGCTACATGATCGCCAAACTGCCCGCAGGCTGGAAGCGCCTGAAGGGCGCGCGCATTACCACCGACATGGTCACGGTGACGGGCACCGAAAACTTCCTCATGGCTGCAGCGCTGGCCAAGGGCGAGACGGTGCTGGAAAACGCCGCGCAAGAACCCGAAATTTCGGACCTGGCCGAGATGCTGATCGCCATGGGCGCAAAGATCGAAGGCCATGGCACCAGCCGCATCCGTATCCAGGGTGTGGACCAGCTGCACGGCTGCACCCACCGCGTAGTGGCCGACCGCATCGAGGCGGGCACCTTTTTGTGCGCTGTGGCCGCCACGGGCGGTGATGTGGTGTTGCGCCATGGCCGTGCCGACCACCTCGACGCCGTGATCGAAAAGCTGCGCGAGGCCGGCGCTTCCGTGCAGGCGGTGGACGGCGGCATTCGCGTGCAAAGCGCTGGCGGCGCCACGCTCAAGGCCCAGGGCTTTCGCACCACAGAGTACCCCGGGTTCCCTACTGACATGCAGGCCCAGTTCATGGCGCTCAACTGCATCGCCCAGGGCACGGCCACGGTGACCGAGACGATTTTTGAAAACCGTTTCATGCACGTCAACGAGCTGGTTCGCCTGGGCGCCAAAATCCAGGTGGATGGCAAGGTGGCGGTGATCGAAGGCGTGCCCCGCCTGTCTGGCGCCACCGTGATGGCCACCGACCTGCGTGCATCGGCCAGCCTCGTCATTGCCGGCCTGATGGCTGACGGCGAAACCGTGGTAGACCGCATCTACCACCTGGACCGCGGCTACGACTGCATGGAAGCCAAACTGCGCGGCATTGGCGCCGACATCGAACGAGTAAAAGCATGAGCAGCAGCAACATGATCACCCTGGCGCTTTCCAAGGGCCGCATCTTTGACGAAACCCTGCCGCTGCTGGCCGCTGCAGGCATCGAGGTGCTCGAAGACCCCGAAAAATCGCGCAAGCTCATCCTGCCCACCAACCAGCTCAATGTGCGCGTGGTGCTGGTGCGCGCCACCGACGTTCCCACCTATGTGGARTACGGCGGCGCCGACMTCGGCGTGACTGGCAAAGACACGCTCATCGAGCACGGCGGCCAGGGCCTGTACCAGCCGCTGGACCTGCGCATTGCCAAGTGCCGCGTGAGCGTGGCCGTACGCAACGACTTCGACTACGCCCAGGCCGTCAAGCAGGGCTCGCGCCTCAAGGTCGCCACCAAGTACACCGGCATTGCGCGCGACTTCTTTGCCAGCAAGGGCGTGCACGTGGACATGGTCAAGCTCTACGGCAGCATGGAACTGGCGCCGCTCACGGGCCTGGCCGATGCGATCGTGGACCTGGTCTCCACCGGCAACACCCTCAAGGCCAACAACCTCATCGAAGTCGAGCGCATCATGGACATCAGCTCCTACCTGGTCGTGAACCAGGCCGCGCTCAAGCTCAAGCAGGCGCCACTGCGCCGCATCATCGATGCGTTTGCCTCAGCCATACCGGCCGAAAAGAACTGACCTCCACCCAACGACTAACACTATGACTTTGGTAGCTGCTCCCGCCCGTCTGTCCACCGCCGCGGCCACTTTTGAGGCTGATTTTGCAGCCCGCCTGCATTGGTCTGCCGACACCGACGCGGCCATCGAGCAGCGCGTGGCCGACATCCTGGCAGACGTGCAAAAGCGCGGCGACGCGGCGGTGTTGGAGTACACCGCTCGCTTCGACGGCCTCTCTGCGCCCGACATGGCCGCGCTGGAGCTGACCCAGGCCGACTTCAAGGCCGCGTTCGACGCCATTCCACAGGCTCAGCGCGACGCCCTGCAGGCTGCAGCGAAACGCGTGCGCAGCTACCACGAGGCGCAGAAAAAGGCCTCGGGCGAGAGCTGGAGCTACCGCGACGAAGACGGCACGCTGCTGGGCCAGAAGGTCACGCCCTTGGACCGTGTGGGCATCTACGTGCCCGGCGGCAAGGCCGCCTACCCGTCGAGCCTGCTGATGAACGCCATCCCGGCCCATGTGGCGGGCGTGCAGGAAATCATCATGGTGGTGCCCACGCCCGTACGCGGCAGCGTGGCGACCGGCGGCTCGGGTGAGGGCACGTCAACCCGGGGCGAGCGCAACGAGCTGGTGCTGGCCGCCGCCTATGTAGCGGGCGTGACGCGGGCCTTCACCATCGGCGGCGCCCAGGCCGTGGCCGCGCTGGCCTACGGCACGGCCACCGTGCCCAAGGTGGACAAGATCACCGGGCCCGGCAACGCCTACGTGGCCAGCGCCAAGAAGCGTGTGTTTGGCACCGTGGGCATYGACATGATCGCGGGCCCGAGCGAAATCCTGGTGCTGGCCGACGGCAGCACGCCGCCAGACTGGGTGGCCATGGACCTCTTCAGCCAGGCCGAGCATGACGAGCTGGCGCAGAGCATCCTGCTGTGCCCTGACGCYGCGTACCTCGATGCCGTGCAGCGCGAGATCGATCGCCTGCTGCCCACCATGCCGCGCGCCGAGATCATCGCCAAGAGCCTCACCGGCCGGGGCGCGCTGATCCTCACCAAGGACATGGAAGAAGCCTGCGCGATCAGCAACCGCATCGCACCGGAACACCTGGAAGTGAGCAGCACCGACCCACACCGCTGGGAGCCGCTGCTGCGCCAYGCCGGTGCGATCTTYCTSGGCGCCTWCACCWSCGARAGCCTGGGCGACTACTGCGCAGGCCCCAACCACGTGCTGCCCACCAGCGGCACGGCGCGCTTCTCGTCGCCGCTGGGCGTGTACGACTTCCAGAAACGCAGCAGCCTCATCGAGGTGAGCGAGGCCGGCGCCCAGGTGCTGGGTACCATTGCCGCCGAGCTGGCCTATGGCGAGGGCCTGCAGGCCCACGCACAAGCCGCAGAGATGCGGCTGACAACGCCCGTCAAGCCGCGCTGATGGCACCCCGGGGCAGGGCGCCCTGCGTGGGGGCTGCTGTCCTGGGCTGAGGGGTTGCGGCCGGCGCTGCGGTTGTAGAGGGCGCTGGCGGATACGCGGCGCCTTCCACGGCCCGGTGCTGCGCCCAGTTGAGCCGTGCAGGCCGGTGGCCTTCGGCGCTGACGCGCAGCCGCACAGGTCCGGTGAACGACAGGCGCTGTCCAGCCTCCAGAAAATAATCCTCCAGCAGACCATCACAGGTCACCCAGACGCGGCCCTGTTCGACTTCAAGCAGGGCGATCTCGCCCGCGCGGAAGTCCAGCACCTGGACGGCCTGCAGCGGCGGCAGGGGCTGGCGCTTCCATTGCAGGGTGAGGGGCACCGCAGGCTGGGTGGGCAGCGTGGGCGACGGTGGGGTGGGGGTGTGCAGCGTGTTCATGCCTTCACTGTGCGGCCAGCTGCCGTGGGCCACCAGCCACAGGCGCGTACGATCTGGCCCAGTACAGAACAGCGAACAGGCCCATCTGTACTGTACGCACTGGGCCGTCTCTGTACTGTCTGCCGGCCAAAGTGCCAGTACAGAATGCAGCATGGCCACCGATGACGCACCCCCGCTGTACCTTCAAATCGCCGAACAGCTTGCGCAGCTGATCCGCAACGGCACCCTGGCGCGCGGCGAAAAGCTGCCCTCGGTGCGTGAGCTGGCGCGCCAGCACGGCGTGGCGCAGACCACGGTGGTGCAGGCCTACCACTGGCTCGAAGATGCGCGCCTGATCACCGCGCGCCCGCGCTCCGGCTTTTTTGTGGCGGCGCGGCCGGTGAGCCTGCCCGAGCCCAGCACGCCGCGCCCGATGCGCCGCCCCCGCGAGGTGTCGGTGGACTGGCTGGGCCAGCGCATCCTGGGGCGCAACCAGCCGGTGGACATCATTTCGTACAGCAGCGGCACGCCTGGCCCCGAGCTGTTCAACCCCGACCGCGTGCGCCGCGCCGTGGTGCGCGCCGCGCAGCGCCACCGCAACCTGCTGTGCACCTACCCCGGTTCGTCGGGCCATGAGGACGCGCGCCGCGCCCTGGCGCGCTATGCCGTCAGCCTGGGCTGCAGCCTGGACCCCGAGAACATCGTGATCACCGGCGGCTGCATGGACAGCATTGCGCTGTGCCTGCGCGCGGTGACGCAGCCGGGCGACGTGGTGGCGCTGGAGTCGCCCACGCATTTTTCGTTTCTTGAGGTGCTGCAGGGCCTGCACCTCAAGGCGCTGGAGATTCCCACCCACCCGCGTAACGGCCTCTCGCTGGATGCGCTGCAACTGGCGTTGGACACCCAGCCCGTCAAGGCCGTGATGGTGGTGCCCACGCTCAGCAACCCGCTGGGCAGCTGCATGCCCCAGGCCGAGCGCAAGCGCCTGGTGCAGATGGCGGCGCGGTACGACATGGCGGTGATCGAGGACGCGATCTACAACGACCTGGTCGAGGTGGACGAGATGCGGCGCACCGTCAAGTCCTACGACACCACCGGCCATGTGATGCTGTGCGACTCGTTCTCCAAGACGCTGGCGCCGGGCCTGCGCCTGGGCTGGCTGGAGGCCGGCCGCTGGGCCGACAAGCTGCGCGCCATCAAGGACCTGCAGGCGGGCGGCCAGTCCGCCGTGCTGGAACTGGCCCTGGCCGATCTCATCACCCAGGCGGGCCACGCCGCCGCCATGCGCCAGCTGCGCGCGGCCGTGGCGGCGCGCATGGACGAGGTGCGCCACGTGATTGCCGCGCACTTCCCGCAGGGTACGCGCGTGAGTGACCCGCCCGGCGGCCTGCTGCTGTGGCTGGAGCTGCCGCGCGCGCTCGACTCGGTGCAACTGCACGAAGCCTGCCTGGCCCGGCAGATCTTGATCGCACCCGGCACGGTGTTCAGCGCCAGCGGACGGTTCCGCAACTGCCTGCGCATCGGCGTGGGGGGCGACTGGACGCCCGCCCACCTGGAGGCGCTGCGCACCGTGGGTGACATGGCGTGCCAGATGCTGCAAAGCGGGGCACCCCGCAAGGCGGCTTGAATGTGGTGTTTTAATTAACACGAAGTTCGTGATGCACGAAGTTCGTGTAATATTTAATCCATGAAAAACATCACCGTGACCATGGACGACACCGTTGCCGAATGGGTGCGCGTGGAAGCCGCCAAGCGCGGCAGCAGCGTGTCCCGCCTGCTCGGTGAATGGCTGGCCGAAAAGATGCGCCAGGAAGACGCCTATGCCCAGGCCATGCGCGAGGCGCTGGGGTTTGAATCCTGGGGCGCGTCCAGCGGACCGTACGTGCCCCGCGAGACCCTGTTTCTTCGCTGAACGGGGCAGAACGCATGGCCACCGTCCCCATCTTTGTCGATACCGAAATCCTGCTCGCCAGCGTGGACGACCGCGATGCCGAGCGCCAGGCGCGGGCGCGCGAATGGATCGCCTTTTGCTGGCAGACGCGCAGCGGCCGCATCAGCTCGCAGGTGCTCAACGAGCTGTACAACCAGGCCATCCAGCGTTTTGATGGCCCCCACGTGCTGCAGCAGGTGCGCGCCCAGGTGCGCCGCCTGCGCGTGTGGCTGCCGCCGCACCTCGACTCCTACACGGTGGATGGCGCCTGGGATTTGCAGGACCGCTACCGCCTGGGCTACTGGGATGCACTCATCCTCTCGTCCGCCCACCAGCAAGGCTGCCGCTACCTGCTGACCGAGGCGCTGCCGCACGATCAGCCGATGGACGCCGTGCGCCCCATCAACCCTTTCCTTGTCACCCCCAACGAACTGGACACCACCGAATGACTACTCCCGCGTCGTCCCCCCTCCAGGCCCTGGCCCGCATCCGCCCTGACGTGCGCGCGATGCATTCCTATGTCGTGCAGCCGTCCACCGGCATGCTCAAGATGGACGCGATGGAGAACCCCTTCCGCCTGCCCGCGCATTTGCAGGCCGCGCTGGGCCAGCGCCTGGGTTCGGTGGCACTCAACCGCTACCCCGGCGACCGCATTGCCGACCTGAAGGCGGCCCTGGCGCAGTACGCGGGCATGCCCGAGGGCTATGGCATCGTGTTGGGCAACGGGTCGGACGAACTCATCACCCTGCTGGCCCTGGCCTGCGCACAGCCCGGCACAGGTCAGCGCGCCACCATGCTGGCACCCATGCCCGGTTTTGTGATGTACCCGCTGTCGGCGCAGCTGCAGGGCCTGGACTTTGTCGGCGTGCCGCTCACGCCTGATTTCGAGCTGGACGAGCCTGCCATGCTGGCCGCCATCGAACAGCACCGCCCGGCCATCACCTACATCGCCTACCCCAACAACCCCACGGCCACGCTGTGGGACGAGGGCGCGGTGCAGCGCATCATCGACGCTGCGGGCGCACAGGGCGGCATCGTGGTCATGGACGAGGCCTACCAGCCCTTTGCCAGCCGCACCTGGATCGACCGCATGCGTGCCGAGCCTGCGCGCAATGCGCACGTGCTGCTCATGCGCACGCTCAGCAAGTTTGGCCTCGCGGGCGTACGCCTGGGCTACCTCATCGGGCCCTCGGCGTTCGTGAGCGAGATCGACAAGGTGCGCCCGCCCTACAACGTGAGCGTGCTCAACTGCGAAGCCGCCCTGTTTGCGCTGGAACATTCCGAGGTTTTTGYCGCCCAGGCCGCCGAGATCCGTGTCGAACGCACCACGCTCATCGCCGCGCTGCGCCAGATGCCGGGGGTCGAAAAGTGCTGGGACAGCGAGGCCAACATGGTGCTGATCCGTGTGGCGGATTCCGCCAAGGCCTACGAGGGCATGAAAAACCGCAAGGTGCTCGTCAAGAACGTTTCTACAATGCACCCATTGCTGGCCAACTGCCTGCGCCTGACGGTAGGCAATGCCGAAGACAACGCGCAGATGCTGGCCGCACTCCAAGCCTCCCTATGACTTCCTCCGCACTCGTACCTTCCGCCCCATCGGCCGACCCGATGGCCGACCGCATTGCCGAGGTCAGCCGCAACACCGCCGAGACGCGCATCCGTGTGCGCATCAACCTCGACGGCACCGGCCAGGCCAAGCTGCACACCGGCATCGGCTTCTTTGACCACATGCTCGACCAGATCGCCCGCCATGGGCTGATCGACCTCGACATCGACTGCGAAGGCGACCTGCACATCGACGGCCACCACACGGTGGAAGACGTGGGCATCACCCTGGGCCAGGCCTTTGCACGCGCCGTGGGCGACAAGAAAGGCATCCGCCGCTACGGCCACGCCTACGTGCCGCTGGATGAAGCGCTGTCGCGCGTGGTGGTCGATTTTTCGGGTCGCCCCGGGCTGCACATGGACGTGAAGTTCACGGCCGGGAGCATCGGCCAGCTCGACACGCAACTGGTGTTCGAGTTCTTCCAGGGCTTTGTGAACCACGCGGGCGTGACGCTGCACATCGACAACCTCAAGGGCGTCAACGCACACCACCAGTGCGAGACCATCTTCAAGGCGTTCGGGCGCACGCTGCGTGCCGCGCTGGAGCGTGATCCGCGCTCGGCCGGTGTCATCCCCTCCACCAAGGGTTCTCTGTGAATTTTTCAGTCAAATCAGGCGCAAGCGCTTGATTTGTATGCGCTAGCAGCTATGAATATGGAAGCAAAAACAGTGGCGGTCGTGGACTACGGCATGGGCAATCTGCGCTCGGTGTCGCAGGCCGTGCAGGCCGCCGCCGAGGGCACGGGCTGGACCGTGGTCGTCACCCAGCGCCCCGAAGACGTGCGCGCCGCCCAGCGCATCGTGCTGCCRGGGCAGGGCGCSATGCCCGAYTGCATGCGCGAGCTGCGCGASTCCGGCCTGCAGGARTCGGTGCTCGAAGCCGCTGCCACCAAGCCGATGTTTGGCGTGTGCGTGGGCATGCAGATGCTGCTGGACCACAGCGCCGAAGGCAACACGCCTGGCCTGGGCCTGATCCCTGGCGATGTGCTCAAGTTTGACCTGGCAGGCCGCACACAGCCCGATGGCAGCCGTTTCAAGGTGCCCCAGATGGGCTGGAACCAGGTGCGGCAGATGCCCCACGCCCACCACGGCGGCGGCGTGCACCCGGTGTGGGCCGGTGTGCCCGACAACAGTTACTTCTACTTCGTGCACAGTTTCTACGCTGTGCCGCAAAATCCTGCCCATTGCGCCGGGCAGGCCGACTACGGCGGTTTGTTTGCTGCCGCGGTTGCACGCGATAATATTTTTGCCACCCAGTTTCACCCGGAGAAGAGCGCGGAGCACGGCCTGGCCCTGTACCGCAATTTTCTGCACTGGAATCCCTGATCCCTTAACCCCCACCCGTTCGGGCCGAGCTGCGTCTCGCCCTTTTTCACCCGAACTTCACCACCATGCTGCTCATCCCCGCCATCGACCTCAAAGACGGCCACTGCGTACGCCTCAAGCAAGGCGATATGGACCAATCCACCACCTTTGGTGAAGACCCTGCCGCCATGGCGCGCAAATGGGTGGATGCCGGCGCACGCCGCCTGCACCTGGTGGACCTGAACGGTGCGTTTGCGGGCGTGCCCAAGAACTACAGCGCCATCAAGTCCATCCTGAAAGAGGTGGGTGACGACATTCCGGTGCAGCTGGGCGGCGGCATCCGCGACCTGGACACCATCGAGAAATACATCGACGGCGGCCTGCGCTACGTGATCATCGGCACGGCGGCCGTGAAGAACCCCGGCTTCCTCAAAGACGCCTGCAGCGCGTTCGGCGGCCACATCATCGTGGGGCTCGACGCCAAGGACGGCAAGGTGGCYACCGACGGCTGGAGCAAGCTCACSGGCCACGAGGTSGYSGACCTGGSCAAGAAGTTCGAGGACTRSGGCGTYGAATCSATCATCTACACCGACATCGGCCGCGACGGCATGCTSTCGGGCATCAACATCGACGCCACSGTSAAGCTGGCCCAGGCTTTGAGCATCCCTGTGATCGCCTCGGGAGGCCTGTCCAACATGGCCGACATCGAGCAGCTGTGCGCCGTGGAAGACGAGGGCGTGGAGGGTGTGATCTGCGGCCGCGCCATCTACAGCGGCGATCTGGACTTTGCGGCGGCACAAGCACGTGCCGACGAACTGAACGGCTAAGGACCGCATGCTCGCCAAACGCATCATCCCTTGCCTGGACGTCACCGGAGGCCGTGTGGTCAAGGGCGTCAATTTCGTCGAGCTGCGCGACGCAGGCGACCCGGTCGAAATTGCCGCGCGCTACAACGCGCAGGGCGCTGACGAGCTCACCTTCCTCGATATCACCGCCACCAGCGATGGCCGTGACCTCATCCTGCACATCATCGAGGCCGTGGCCAGCCAGGTGTTCATTCCGCTCACCGTGGGTGGTGGCGTGCGCACTGTGGACGATGTGCGCCGCCTGCTCAATGCCGGCGCGGACAAGACCAGCTTCAACTCGGCCGCCATTGCCAACCCTGAGGTGATCAACGCGGTGTCGGCCAAGTACGGCGCGCAGTGCATCGTGGTGGCCATCGACGCCAAGCGCCGCTCTGCCGAGGACGCCTTGCGCCTGGGTGCCAACGGCCAGCCCGTGGGTGCGGGCTGGGACGTGTACAGCCACGGTGGGCGCAAGAACACCGGCCTGGACGCCATTGCCTGGGCCACCGAGATGGCGCAGCGCGGTGCGGGCGAGATCCTGCTGACCAGCATGGACCGCGACGGCACCAAGGCGGGTTTTGACCTGGAACTGACCCGCGCGGTGAGTGACGCTGTCAGCGTGCCCGTGATCGCCTCGGGCGGTGTGGGCAACCTTGACCACTTGGCCGACGGCATCCAGACCGGCGGCGCCGACGCGGTGCTGGCCGCCAGCATCTTCCACTACGGCGAATACACCGTGGGCCAGGCCAAGCAGCGCATGGCAGAGCGCGGCATCCCCGTGCGGATGTGATCGGCATTTACTCCTGATTTGATAGCTGCAAGCGCATGTAATACTTGCGCTTGTAGTCAAAAACACTTGAAAAGTGCAGGTGCGCGCCTTGGTTGGCACTGGCGCGCCACACGGATCACCGACAATGGCCCCCATGAACTGGCTCAACGAAGTGAAATGGGATGCGCAGGGTCTGGTGCCCGTGATTGCGCAAGAGCAGGGCACGGGCGACGTGCTGATGTTTGCGTGGATGAACCGCGAGGCCCTGGCGAAAACCGCTGAACTGGGCCGCGCCGTGTACTTCAGCCGCTCGCGCAAAAAGCTGTGGTTCAAGGGCGAAGAGTCCGGCCACGTGCAGACGGTGCACGAGATCCGCCTGGACTGCGACAACGACGTGGTGCTGCTCAAGGTCACCCAGCAGGGCCACGAGCCCGGCATCGCCTGCCACACGGGCCGCCACAGCTGCTTTTTCAGCGTGCTCAAGGACGGTGCCTGGCACGCGGTCGATCCGGTCTTGAAAGACCCCGAATCCATCTACAAGTAATGGCAATGGACGACAAGAGCATGAGTTCTCACGATTCCCTGGCGCGCCTGGCCGCCGTCATCGAAAGCCGCAAGCCCGCCAACGGCGGCGACCCGGCCACCAGCTACGTGTCACGCCTGCTGCACAAGGGGCCGGATTCCTTCCTGAAGAAGATCGGCGAAGAAGCCACCGAGGTGGTCATGGCCGCCAAGGATGTCGACCACGGCGCCGACAAGTCCAAGATCGTCTATGAAGTGGCCGACCTGTGGTTTCACACCATGGTGGCGCTGGCCCATTACGGGCTCACGCCTGCCGATGTGGTGGCCGAGCTGGAGCGCCGCGAAGGCACCAGCGGCATCGAGGAAAAGGCCCTGCGCAAGGTGGTGGAACGCGCTGCCGAAGAAGGCACACCGTGAGCGACATCATCGACGTGCAGACCAACGACCAGAAGGCCGAGGACCTCAAGGCCGTCGGCTGGGTCAGCTATGTGCTGCACCTGATCGTGGCGCTGGGGGCGGTCATCCCGGGCGCGCAGCCCGGCGCTGCGCTGCTGATCGTGGCGCTGGTGATCGACCTGGTGAAAAAAGGCGATGCCGAAGGCACCTGGCAGGCCAACCATTTCTCATGGCGCATCCGCACCGTGATCTGGGCCGGCGTGCTCTACATCGTCACAGCGCCGCTGTGGCTGCTGTTCGTCCTGCCCGGCTGGATCGCCTGGGGCCTGATCTCCATCTGGTTCCTGTACCGCATTGTGCGCGGCATGGTCGCCATGAACAAGAGCCAGGCCGTGGATGCATGAAGCAGTCCGTCCCCGCCCGCGTCTGAACCTGGCGCTGCAGGGCGGCGGCTCGCACGGCGCGCTCACCTGGGGCGTGCTGGATGCGCTGCTGGAGGACGGCCAGTGGCAGTTCGACGGTGTCAGTGGCACCAGCGCAGGCGCCATGAACGCGGTGGCCCTGGCGCACGGGTTTGCGCAGGCAGCGCAGCAGCACAAGGACACCGAAGACGCCCACCTCTCAGGCTGCGCCCTGGCCCGCGAGTCGCTCACCCGCCTGTGGGAAGGGGTGGGCGCGCTGGGCAGCCTGACCTGGGGAACGCCGTTGTCTGCCGCCAATCCGCTGGTGGGCATGATGTCGCAGTGGTTCTCGCCCTACCAGACCAATCCGCTGGGGATCAACCCCCTGCGCAAGCTGCTGGAGCGCGAAGTGGATTTCAGCCTGCTGTGCTCCGCCCGCACCGGCGTGGTCGGCCCCAAGGTGTTTGTGTGTGCCACCAACGTGCGCACCGGCCGGGGCGAGATTTTCTTCGGACCCCGGCTCAGTGCGGATGCGGTGATGGCATCGGCCTGCCTGCCCATGCTGTTCAAGGCGGTCGAGATCGAGGGTGAGGCGTACTGGGACGGCGGCTATTCCGGCAACCCCGCGCTGCACCCGCTGATCTACCAGACTGATACCTCGGACATCCTGCTGGTGCAGATCAACCCCGTGGAGCATCTGGACGTGCCCAGCAGCGCCTCCGAGATCATGGAGCGCATGAACGAAGTCACCTTCAACGCCAGCCTGCTGGCCGAGCTGCGCGCCATCGAATTCGTTCGCCGCCTGCTCGCCGAGGGCAAGCTCGACGCCCGCCGCTACAAGAGTGTGCGCATGCACCGCATCGATGGTGGCTCGGTGCTGGCGCCCTTCGGGGCCGACAGCAAGCTGCGTGCGGACCTGGCCTTTGTGCGCAAGCTGTTTGCGCTGGGCCGCACAGCGGGGCAGGAGTGGCTGCACGCGCACCGCAAGGACGTGGGCGTGCGCCCCAGCATCAAGATCGCTGACAATGCCTAGGGATGTCCTGCATAACTCCCTGCGGTCTGTGATAGCGCGGTCTCGGGCGGTCCGCTGCGTTGCTTTTTTGGCCAATAGCACAGCTATTGGCTGCAAAAAGACGCCTTGTGGCCCATCCCTATACGCACTCCCACCGACTCGCGAGGGTTATGCAGGACATCCCTCGCTCACGCGCGAGGCGCCCTCAGGGTTGATCCGCGCCTGTACCCCTGATTCCTTTTGCTCCGATCCCTCCCATGCACGATCCGAACTGCCTTTTCTGCAAAATCATCGCGGGCCAGATCCCTTCCAAGAAGGTTTATGAGGACGAAGAAATCTTCGCCTTCCACGACATTCACCCGTGGGCGCCAGTGCATTTTTTGATGGTGCCCAAGCTGCATATCCCTTCCATGGCACAGGTCACCCCGGAGCATGCCGGGGTGTTGGGGCGCATGATGGCGCTGGCGCCAAAGCTGGCACTGGAGCAGGGCTGCAACCCGTACCCGGATGGTGGCTTTCGCGTCGTGGTAAACACGGGGCTTGAAGGTGGGCAGGAAATCCACCACCTGCATGTCCATGTCATGGGCGGCCCCCGTCCGTGGCTCAAAGGCTGAACCAGGCTGACGATCGTGTCATGTTGAGAGGTGTCGGCTTGCCCCGGCACTGAACTCCTGTCACGCCCCCCGTCTAAAATGATTGCAATTCGTTAGGAGATATTTCATGGGCTCTTTTTCCATCTGGCACTGGCTGATCGTGCTGTTGATCGTTGTGATGGTGTTCGGTACCAAGAAGCTCAAGAACATGGGCTCTGACCTGGGCGGCGCCGTCAAGGGCTTCAAGGACGGCATGAAGGATGGCTCGTCTGACGCACCAGCTGCTGCCACGCCCCCCGCTGGCCAGGTGGCCAACAGCCAGGCCGCCGACAAGACCACCATTGATGTCGAAGCCAAGCAAAAGAGCTGAGCTGGTGCTGCTGAACCGCTGCCTTGGCCTGCATTGCGCTGGCGCCTGATCCATGATTGATATTGGCCTGTCCAAAATGGCGCTGATCGGCGCCGTGGCGTTGATCGTCATCGGCCCTGAGAAGCTACCCCGTGTGGCCCGTACCGTCGGCACCTTGCTCGGCAAGGCGCAGCGTTATGTGTCCGACGTGAAAGCGGAGGTCAACCGGTCCATGGAGCTCGATGAGCTCAAGAAGATGAAGGACACGGTGGAGAACGCCGCGCGCGAYGTGCACAACACCATCCAGACCAGCGCCAGCGAGTTCGAGAAAGACTGGACCGATGCCATCGATTCCAGCAACAACGCCGACCTGCGGGAGCAGGCGGCCGTGGTGCCTGCCTACAAGCACCCCGGCAAGAACTGGCGCCTCAAGCGTGGTGCGGTGCCCCAGTGGTACAAGGCCCGCAGTGGTGTGCGCACCAAGGCACAGTCCGGCGCAGCCCGCGTAGCACGTTACCGCCCCCAAAAATTCCACTGACGCAGCCTGCGGCGCCCCGTGCGCTGCATGGGCGGCCCTGACGCCCACGAAAACCCACCATGTCCGAAACCCCTACCAAAGAAGACGAACTGGCCGGCACCGAGCAGCCGTTCGTACAGCACCTCATGGAGCTGCGCGACCGGCTGGTCAAGGCCATGATCGCCATCGCCATTGCGGCAGCGATCCTGTTCTTCTTCCCGGGTCCCGGCGCGTTGTATGACTTTCTGGCCGCCCCTCTGGTAGCCCACCTGCCCAAGGGGGCCACGCTGATCGCCACTTCGGTGATTTCGCCGTTCATGGTGCCGCTCAAGATCTTGCTGATGTCGGCGTTCCTGCTCGCGCTGCCTTTTGTGCTGTGGCAGATCTGGGCTTTTGTGGCGCCCGGTCTGTATTCGCACGAGAAAAAGCTGGTGCTGCCGCTGGTGGTGTCCAGCACGCTGTTGTTCTTCATCGGAGTGGCGTTTTGCTACTACCTGGTGTTTGGCCAGGTGTTCGCGTTCATTCAGAGCTTTGCCCCCAAGAGCATCACGGCCGCGCCTGACATCGAGGCCTACCTGAGTTTTGTGCTGTCCATGTTCCTGGCGTTCGGCATGGCGTTTGAAGTGCCGATTGCCGTGGTGGTGCTGGCCCGCATGGGCATCGTGAGCGTGCAAAAGCTGCGCGAGTTTCGCGGCTACTTCATCGTGCTGGCCTTTGTGGTGGCCGCTGTCGTGACACCGCCCGATGTGGTGTCGCAGCTGTCGCTGGCCGTGCCCATGTGCCTGCTGTACGAGGTGGGCATCTGGGCCGCGCAGATCTTCATCAAGCACACCCAGGCGCCCGAAGAGCCCGGGGAATCCGCTTCCGCATCCTGACCTGCCAGCCCCGCAGGCTGGTGGGGTTGCGTTGGGGGTGATGCATAGATCGCGTCCGTGGGCCTCCGCCTGGGCGATGAGACAGAAAAAACAATAGAAATAGCTGCAAGCGCTAGTGTGATATGCGCTGGCAGCTATGTTTTTTATAGTGCTGTGAGGACTGCAGCCCGTCGGAGGAAGGGACACTCCTCACCCGCATCTGGACCCTTTCGGTTGGCCTGTTCTTCACCCCGGTTTGGCCCTGCCAGAGGGGCCCCAAAGCCGACGACCTTCGCTTGCTTCGCCCTCGATCGGCAATGGTGACGGCTTGTACCCGCCCGGCGATGACCGGGCAGGGCCGGGCTCGCTGAAGGTGCTCAGCGCCTCACATTGCGCTGTGGCCGGGGGCGCACGCCTGGGTTGATGCTCAGCTCCACGCGCTTATCGGCCCGTTGCACATCAAACGCCGCAGCCTGGCCCGGCTTGAGTGCCGCCACGGCGGTCAGCAGCTGCGACACATTGCCCACGCTCTTGCCGTCCACGCTCACGATCACATCTCCCGGGCGCATGCCAGCCTGGGCAGCGGGGCCGTCCTGCAGCACGCCGGWGATGATCACGCCCTCGGTGGCCTTTTTGACGCCAAAGGTTTCTGCCAGTTCGGGCGACAGCYCGTTGGGCTCCACGCCAATCCAGCCGCGTGTGACCTGGCCGTCCTTCACGATGCCATCGAGCACCATGCGGGCTGTGGACACCGGAATGGCAAACCCGATGCCCATGCTGCCGCCCGAGCGCGAGTAGATCGCGGTGTTGATGCCCATGAGGTTGCCGTTCACATCGACCAGCGCACCGCCCGAATTGCCGGGRTTGATGGCCGCGTCGGTCTGGATGAAGTTTTCAAACGTGTTGATGCCCAGCTGGCTGCGGCCCAGCGCGCTCACGATGCCGCTGGTSACSGTCTGCCCCACGCCGAAGGGRTTGCCGATGGCCAGCACCTGGTCGCCCACMTSSAGGKCGTCGGAGTTGCCCAGCACGATCRCGGGCAGCTTGTCCAGYTCGATCTTGAGSAYGGCMAGGTCGGTGTCSGGGTCGGTGCCAATCACGTGCGCACGGGCGCGGCGGCTGTCGGTGAGGGTCACCTCGATCTCGTCAGCACCTTCCACCACATGGTTGTTGGTGAGGATGTAGCCCTCGGSGCTCACGATCACGCCGCTGCCCAGGCCGGCCTGCGCCTGGCTGCCTTGGTCRCCRAAGAAAAASYGGAACCASGGRTCGTTGCTGCGSGGRTGGCGCACTTCCTTGCTGGTGTTGATGCTGACCACGGCCGGTGCCGCCTTGCGCGCCGCACCGCTGAAGCTGCCCGCCGCGGGCTGCGAAGGCGGCGTGGCAGGGGCCTCCAGCAGTGCAATACCCGCCCCGGAGCGCGTGGTGCCCCGGCCCAGCCAGTCAGGCTGGAGCGTGGCGACAACAAAGTAGGCCGCAACGAGGACCGTCACGGACTGGGAAAACAACAGCCAGAGTCGCTTCATGAAAGGTGCTTGCCGGTGGTAGTACAGGGTGTGGGCGACGGAGGTGGACGCTGCAGGTTCGCCGTGGCGGCCTGGGCGCTCCCTCTCACACAGGATTGTCTCCGAATGTGGGGGCGCGAACGGCGCGCCACAATAGCGGCATGAGCATTCACCGCAGTCAACTTTTGCAGGCATTTGACAGCCTGCTGCAACCCGAGCGCTTCAAGGACTACGGCCCCAACGGCCTGCAGGTCGAGGGCAAGGCTGAGATCCGGCGAGTGGTCAGTGGCGTCACTGCCAGCCGTGCACTGATCGAAGCCGCCATTGCCGCGCAGGCCGATGCAATTTTTGTGCACCACGGCCTGTTCTGGCGCGGGCAGGAYGGCCGCATYACSGGCTGGATGAAGCAGCGGCTGCAGCTGCTGCTGGCGCACGACATCAACCTGTTTGCGTACCACCTTCCTCTCGATGCCCATGCCGAACTGGGCAACAACGCGCAGCTGGGCCGGGTGCTGGGTTTTGCCGCCGATGCGCGGTTTGGCGAGCAGGACCTGGGCTTTGCAGCGCCGGCGGCTTTCGATAATGTCCAGACTGTGGCCGACCATGTTGCCCAGGCGCTCGGCCGCCCTGTGACCCTGGCGTCTCCGGGCGAGTGGGGCGGTAGTGCCGCTGCACGGCGCCCCGTGCGCCGCGTGGCGTGGTGCACGGGCGGCGCGCAGGGGTATTTCGAGTCGGCCATCGCCGCAGGGGCGGATGTTTTCATCACCGGCGAAATCTCCGAGCCCCAGGCGCACCTGGCGCGTGAGACGGGGGTGGGCTTTATTGCCGCCGGGCACCATGCCACGGAGCGCTATGGCGCCCCCGCTGTGGCGGCGCATGTGGCAGCCCAGTGCGGGCTGAGTCACCAGTTCATCGAGATCGACAACCCCGCCTAGCCCATGGCAAGACACCGCACGGCAAGCAATCACATCGTGCGGATATCCGGTCCATTTTGCTCATTTATTCATAGCTGATAGCGCATGAACAACTAGCGCTACAAGCACTTTTGGCTCCAAACCCATGCAACCCATCGCCATCACCCAGGGAGATCCCGCCGGCATCGGCCCCGAGATCGTGGCCAAGGCCTTTCGCGACGCGCCCGATGCGCTGCGCCACTGCTTTGTCGTCGGTGACCTGGCCACCGTGCGACGCGCTGCGGACGCCATCACGCGCCCCGGTGTGCCCGGTGTGCCTGTGGCGCAGATCGGGTCACCGGGCGAAGCGGCGGACGCTCCGCCCCGCTGCATCCCCGTGCTCCAACTGCCCGGGATCCCGGGGCCCCAGCCTTGGGGTGAGATCAGCGCCGCCGCCGGCCGTGCCGCAGCGGACAGCGTGGTCTGGGCGGCGCGTGCCGCATTGCGTGGGGAGGTGGCAGCGTTGGTGACAGCCCCTTTGCACAAGGAGGCCTTGTCGGCCGCAGGGGTGGACTTCCCGGGGCATACGGAGCTCTTGCAGGCAGAGGCTGCTGCGCACCAGGGGGTGCCACTGGCGCGGATGCCCGTGCGCATGATGCTGGCCAATGACGAGCTGCGCACCGTGCTCGTCAGCATCCATGTGTCGCTGCTCGACGCGATTGCCGCGGTGACGCAGGACAACGTGATGCAGACGCTGCAAATCACCCACGCCGCCTTGCAGCGCAGCCTGGGTCGTGTGCCCCGCGTGGGTGTGGCAGGGTTGAACCCCCATGCGGGCGAGGGCGGATTGTTCGGTCGCGAGGAGCTGGAGGTGATCGCCCCGGCCATCGCGGCCGCGCGCGCGCAGGGGCTCGATGTGCACGGCCCGTTTGCGCCTGACACGGTGTTCATGCGCGCGCGCAGCACCCCGCAGCGCGCGGGCGAGTTCGACGTGGTCATCGCCATGTACCACGACCAGGGCCTGATCCCGGTGAAGTACCTGGGGGTGGAAAAGGGCGTGAACGTGACCCTGGGCCTGCCCCTGGTGCGCACCAGCCCCGACCATGGCACGGCGTTTGATATTGCAGGGCAGGGCGTTGCAGATGCCTCCAGCCTGATCGAGGCGGTGCGCATGGCGCGGGCGCTGTGTGGATGACGTCAGCCGCTGAAGCCTTGGGGCCCAGCGCTGATCGAGATCAAATGAACCGCTGAAAATTGCGCCAGCCTGGACGCGGGTGTGCGGGCGGCGCGACCCCCAAAAGCCAACGCCACCGGCGGCTGGTGGAGGCAGCGCAGCGGTGGCGTTTTGTGCGGCCACTAAGGCCGCTGGCCCAAGGGTTTACTTCTTCAGGCTGTCGCGAATTTCGCGCAGCAACACAATGTCTTCGGGAGGGGCCGCTGGCGCGGCGGGGGCGGCAGGGGCTTCGCGCTTGAGGCGGTTGATCTGCTTGATCATCATGAAGATGATGAACGCCAGGATCACAAAGTTGACCGCCACGGTCAGGAAGTTGCCATAGGCAAACACTGGCACACCGGCCTTTTTGAGGGCGTCGAGTGTGGTGCCCGTGCCTGGAGGCACGTTGCCCAGCACGATGAACAGGTTGGAGAAATCGAGCTTGCCGAAGATGAGCCCCACCACCGGCATGATCAGGTCCGCTACCACCGAATCCACGATCTTGCCAAAGGCGCCGCCAATGATGACGCCCACCGCGAGGTCAATCACATTGCCCTTGACCGCGAACTCCCTGAACTCTTGCATCATCCCCATGTTGTTGCTCCTTGTAAAACGGTGATGGGGGAGTATTGCCCGGTTCGCACCCCTGTCAAGCCAGCAAACCACTTGGAAATAACCATTTTCACTCCGCTACAATTCGCGGTTGACCCCAATCTAGCGATGTTCATCGAGGATCCCCATGAGTGACACTCCAATCGACTCCAGCAAGCGGACGTGGATCATCACGTCAGCATGTGCTGGTGCGGTGGGCGGCGTGGCAACCGCCGTTCCTTTCGTGAGTACTTTCCAGCCCTCAGAGCGTGCCAAAGCCGCTGGTGCTGCTGTCGAGGTGGATATCTCCGCCCTCAAACCTGGAGAAAAGGTCACTGTGGAGTGGCGCGGCAAGCCCGTCTGGATCATCAAGCGCACGCCGGAGCAACTGGCAGAGCTGCCCAAGCTCGACGGCCAGCTCGCCGATCCCAAGTCGGAGCGCAAGCCCTCTGAACTCACGCCTGAGTACGCCCGCAACGAGGCGCGCTCCATCAAGCCGGAAATTTTTGTGGGTGTGGGCATTTGCTCGCACTTGGGTTGCTCGCCGTCGGACAAGTTCCAGACGGGTGCACAGCCTTCGCTGCCCGACGACTGGAAGGGCGGCTTCCTGTGTCCTTGCCACGGCTCCACGTTCGACATGGCGGGCCGCGTCTTCAAGAACAAGCCAGCACCCGACAACCTTGAGGTGCCTCCGCACATGTACC
>NZ_JBGFFF010000081.1:0-22455 GCF_056175785.1 Acidovorax sp. LjRoot204 | reverse complement strand
ATCTCCAAGGCCGCCAAGTCCTTCGACCGGATGATCTATTACTACTTCGGCAGCAAGGAAGGCCTGTTCATCGAGGTGCTGGAGGAAACCTACCGGCGCATGAACGATGCGGAGTCCAAGCTCGACCTGGACACCGCCAAGCCGGTGGAGGCGCTGCAGGCGGTGATCCGCTTTGTGGTGGGTTACTACCGCAAGAACCCCGAGTTCATCACGCTGCTCAACACCGAGAACCTGCACAAGGGCAAGCACATCTCCAAGTCGATGCGCGCCCGTGAATACTCGTCGCCCGCCATCGAGGTGATCCGCCGCGTGCTCGAAAGCGGCCAGGCGCAGGGGCTGTTTCGCAAGGACGTGTCGGCGCGCGATGTGTACCTGCTGATCGCCGCCACGGGCTACTTCTACATGTCCAACCGGCACACGCTGTCGGCCTTTCTCGGTGAAGACCTGGAGACGCCCGACGCGCTGGCGCACTGGGAATCGTTTGTCATCGACAGCGTGCTGCGCACCGTGGCACCCGGCCCCAGCCTGCCCAAGGGCAGGGCAGCGGCCTGAATCAACAAGAGATTTTTCCCTGCGGGGTGCCGCGTGGTGCCCCGCCCACCACCCCACGAGGAGAATCCATGGCAGAAGCAGCAGCAGGCGGCAAATCGGGCAAGGTCGTCATCCAGAACATCGGTCTTTTGTTGTCGGGCGACCTGGACCACCCCATCCTCGACGCCGACACCATCGTGGTGAATGACGGCCTCATCGTGGCCGTGGGCCGCTACAAGGACTGCGACACCGACCACGCCAACACCGTGATCGACGCACGCCAGACCTGTGTGGCGCCGGGCCTGATCGACAGCCATGTGCACCCCGTGTTTGGCGACTGGACGCCGCGCCAGAACCAGATCGGCTGGATCGACTCGACCATGAACGGCGGCGTGACCACCATGGTCTCGGCCGGTGAAGTGCACCTGCCCGGCCGCCCCAAGGACATCGTGGGCCTGAAGGCGCTGGCCATCACCGCGCAGCGCTCGTTCGACAACTTCCGCCCCGGCGGCGTGAAGGTGATTGCAGGCGCCCCGGTGATCGAGAAAGGCATGACCGAGCAGGACTTCAAGGACCTGGCCGACGCCGGTGTGACCCTGCTGGGTGAAGTGGGCCTGGGCTCCGTCAAGGCCGGCTACGAGGCCCAGCAGATGGTGGCCTGGGCGCGCAAGCACGGCATCCAAAGCACCATCCATACGGGCGGCCCGTCCATCCCGGGCTCGGGCCTGATCGACAAGGACGTGGTGCTGGAGGCCGAYGCCGACRTSATCGGCCACATCAACGGCGGCCACACCTCGCTGCCCKRGRAGCATGTGTGCGAGCTGTGCGAGAAGWSGTCCCGCGCGATCGAGMTSGTGCACAACGGCAACGAGAAGATTGCCATCCAGGCCGCGCGGGCGGCCATCGAACTCAAATGCCCGCACCGCGTGATTTTGGGCACCGACGGCCCGGCGGGATCGGGCGTGCAGCCGCTGGGCATGCTGCGCATGATTGCGCTGATATCGAGCTTTGCCGACATCCCCGCCGAACTGGTGTTCTGCTTTGCCACGGGCAACACGGCGCGGATCCGCAACCTGAACTGCGGCCTGATCGAGGTGGGCCGCGCGGCGGACTTTGTGTTCATGGACCGCGCCCAGCACACCGCCGGCGCCACGCTGCTCGAAAGCGTGCAGCTGGGCGACATCCCGGGCATTGGCATGGTGATGATCGACGGCCTGGTGCGCTGTGGACGCAGCCGCAACACGCCGCCTGCGACCGAGATCCCAGTGGTGCTGTAACCCGCCAACCAAGCGGCAATCAGCCAACGGCTGAACAAAACAAAAGCCCGCGTTTGCGGGCTTTTGTTTTGGGGGAAGCGACTGCCGGGCTCAGTAGGTGTCCGACACCCGCACCGCACCTGGCTGGGGCTGTGGCTGCGCATAGGGGTCTGCCGCCCGGGCCGAGCCGCCCTGATCCACGCGGAAGCCCTTGCCCTGCAGCACCACGGGCGTGCCCACAGCAGTGGGTTCAGCGCGCTGGAAGTGGCGCAGCGAGCCGTCTTCCATGCGCACCGCCACCTGGTACACCGTGTGGGTGCGGGTGCGCTCTTCGACCTTGTGGCCCACATAACCACCGCCCACGGCACCTAGCACGGTGGCAGCGGTGCGGCCGCTGCCCTTGCCGATCTGGTTGCCCACCACGGCGCCCAGCACACCGCCGGCCACGGCGCCCACGCCCGTGGCGGGGGCAGCTTGTTGAACCGCCTGCACCGATTCGACACGGCCGCAGCTGCGGCACACGGGGGCTGCCGCACGCACAGGCTGGGCAGCGCCCCCGGGGGCCATGCCACCCGCCATGTCACCGGACCGGCCTGCGCTGCCGCCGGACTGCGGACGGTAGTTTGCTCCGCTATTCATAGCATTCTGGGCAGGTACAACCGGCGCTTGGGCTCGTTTTTCTTCAATGATTTCGGATTCGGGCGTGCGGGGGGCCGCCGCCAGGGTGGCGGGGGCTGTCGCATCGGCTGCTGCCGAGGGCGTACGGTTTTGCATCACCAGGGTGGCGCCCAAGGCCAGCACGCTCACGCCCAGCGCGCCAATGGCCGCCCACATCCATTTCAGGGCTGGTCCGGCGGGGGCTGCTGCGGGTACGGGCGAGGCAGGAGAAGAAACAGTCAGGTTCATGGTCATGTCCTTGTTCATGTCGGAGAAATCCGCACGGGGCGGCAGGTAGATGTGCGCTGCACGCCCGCTACGGAATGGGGCCGTGGTGTTTCAACGGCCTGGATGGTGCAAAGGTACACAGCGGGGGGCGCTGCGGTGTGGCCGGTTTGTAAGCGGCAGTAAGCAGCGGTAAACCAGCTTGGCCAGCACTTGCGGCGCCAGGCCCCGCATATAGGCCCTGCCCGCACGGCCCGGCAGCGCAACGGGCACCATCGCAGCGGCCCGAACGATCCGGGCGCCGCGCTGGCCCCAGCTTGTTGTGCGCTGTTGCCAACATTTACAGCTCCTGCACCCGCGCGCGGGCCGCAGCCGTCCATCGGGCCCAGCCCACCGGCCGGCGTGGCCCGGGGTGCAAGGCCTGCTCCAGCGCCTGCGCACAGCTGGCAGAAAACAGCAGGATGGCCGATGAAAAATAGATCCACATGAGCAGCACCACCAGCGAGCCCGCCGCACCATAGGCCGACACCACGGCTGCTGTGGACAGGTACCACGCCAGCAGCTGCTTGCCCACCGTGAACAGCGTGGCCCCCACCACGGCGCCCATCACCAGGTAGCGCAGCGATGGCTTGGGGCCCGCGCCGATGCGCATGAGCCCCACAAACAGGGCCACGGCAAACCCGAAGGCAATGGCTTCGTTGACGACCTGCAGCAGCGGTGCCAGGGGCGCCAAGGTGGGCAGGTGTGCCACGGTCAGCCGCTCTCCCGCCCAGCCCGCCAACAGGTGGATCAGCGTGGACAGCGCCAGCGACACCATGAGCAAAAAGCCCAGCGCCAGCACATAGGCCAGCCCCCGCAGCCGCAGCGACGCCATGCGCCACCACGCGGCCCGCTGGGGAGGTGTGTAGCCATCCCGGCGCCACAGCCGCTCCAGCGCCGACTGCAACTCCACAAACACCCCGGTGGCGCCCGAGACCAGCACCACAAACCCGATGGCCGATGCCAGGCGCCCCTCGGACGGGGCCTGGGCGCTGGCCATGGCCTGGCGCACCACATCGGCCACCTGCTGGCCCATCACCGACTGCACCTGGGCGACCAGGCTGCTCTCCAGGTAGCTGCGGTCCACCCACCAGCCCAGCACGCCCACCAACAGCAGCAGCAGGGGCGCCAGGCTGAGCATGCCGTAGAACGACATGGCCGCGCTCATGCGCAGCCCATCGGCGTCCAGCCACATCTGCGCGGCGCGCCAGAACGGCTGCACCAGGCGCCACAGGGGCAACAGGGGCTGGGCGATGCGGGCAAGCGAAGTCGCCATCAGGGACGGAGGGGACGCGGTCATCCCCGCGAGCGTAAGGCCTAGCGGCGGCCCCATCCATCCGCCRCAGCCGCGAGGCGGGGTAGGCGCTGTCCCACAGGCAGCGTGCCGGGCGCAGCGCACAGAGTTTCAAAGGTGACAGCACCGGTTTTACACGGTGCCTGGGCAGGGCTAGCATGGGGCGCTGTCGGTTGACTCGACCGCCATTGACACAGCGGCCACCGCCGCCCCAGCCGCACCTCCTCACCCACCCTGCGGGCCACAAGCCGCTGGGCTGGTCTTGGCATTCATTCACCTTCCCCCCTCTCTGCACGAAAGCGTTTTCTCCATGAGCATCAAGCAACTCTTCGATCTCACCGGCCAGGTCGCCCTGGTCACCGGCGGCTCGCGCGGCCTGGGCCTGCAGATGGCCGAGGCCCTGGGCGAAATGGGCGCCAAACTCGCCATCACCGCGCGCAAGGCCGATGAGCTGGCCGACGCCAAGAAGCACCTGGAGGCGCAGGGCTACGAGGTGCTGACCGTGGTGAACGACCTGCAAAAGACCGAGGACATCCCCGGCTTGGTGGACCGGGTCGTCGAGCGCTTTGGCACCATTGACATCCTGGTCAACAACGCTGGCGCCACCTGGGGTGCCAAGGCCGAGGACTACCCAGACGCCGCCTGGCACAAGGTGATGGACCTGAACGTGAGCGCACCGTTCTTCCTGTCGCGCGAAGTGGGCAAGCGCTGCATGATCCCGCGCGGCAAGGGCTCGATCATCGTCACGGCCTCGGTGGCCGCGCTCAAGGGCACGCCCCCGGGCATGAACACCATTGCCTACAACACCTCCAAAGCCGCCGCGCTGCACTTTGCGCGCACGCTGGCGTCCGAATGGGGGCACTACGGCGTTCGCGTCAATGCGATCTGCCCCGGCTTCTTCCCCAGCAAAATGGCCAGCGGCCTGATTGAAAAGCTGGGCCCTGCGATGATCGAGCGCACGCCCCTGCGCCGCATTGGCGGCGAAGAGGACCTCAAGGGCGCGGTGGTGTTCCTGGCGTCCAACGCCTCGCGGCACATCACGGGCGAGTCCATCGTGGTGGATGGTGGCGCTAGCTTGATTTAACGCCCCCTGGGGCGCGACCTGCTTCGTCAGGTCTGCGCCCCGCACGAACCAACCCAGAGTGCCGTAACCCATGTCCGACCGCCACCTCGCCCATTGGCCGCCCGGCCTGTCGCGCCACCTCACGCTGCCGCAGACCCATCTGTTCCACAACGCCGAGGTGTCGGCCGCGCGGTACCCGGACAAGCCTTTTCTGGTGTTCTACGACACGCTGGTGACCTTCCGGCAGTTCCAGCAGCAGGCGGAGCACATTGCGGGCTTCTTGCAGCAGGTGTGTGGCGTGAAGGCGGGCGACCGGGTGCTGCTGTACATGCAGAACAGCCCGCAGTGGATCCTGGCGTTCTACGGCATCCTGCGCGCCAACGCGGTGGTGGTGCCGGTGAACCCCATGAACCGCACCGACGAGCTGCGCCACTATGTGCACGACAGCGGCGCGACCGTGGCCTTTGTGCCGCAGGACCTGCATGCACAGGCCCAGCCGCTGGTGGATGTAGCGGGCGAAGAGTCTGGTGAGGGCAAGCTCCAGCACCTCATCGTGGCCGCGTACAGCGACTACCTGCAGGTGCCCACCGACCTGCCCGTGCCCGCTTTCGTGTCGGCACCGCGCCAGGCCATTGATGCCCCGGGCGTCACGCTGTGGAGCGACATGCTCGCGCAGCAGCGCACCCCCGGCCCCATCACCACCGGGCCGGACGACCTGTGCGTGATGCCCTACACCTCGGGCACCACGGGCCACCCCAAAGGCTGCATGCACACGCACCGCAGCGCCATGAGCACGCTGGTGGGCGGAGTGCAGTGGTTTGCGCGCACGCAGGATTCGACCTACCTCGCGGTGCTGCCGCTGTTCCACGTCACCGGCCTATCGGGCAGCATGAACGGCCCGCTGTTTGTGGGCGCCACCGTGGTCGTGCTGCCGCGCTGGGACCGTGACGCGGCCGCCCAGCTCATCCAGCGCTACCGGGTCACCATCTGGCAGGCCATCTCGACTATGGTGGTGGACTTTCTGGCCAACCCGCGCATTGCCGACTACGACATCAGCAGCATCCAGGCCATACGCGGCGGCGGCGCGGCCATGCCCAAGGCCGTGGCGCAGCAGCTGAAGGACCTGACCGGACTGGACTACGTGGAGGGCTACGGCATGTCCGAAACCATGGCCGCCACCCACATCAACCCGCCCCACCACCCCAAGCCGCAGTGCCTGGGCATCCCGGTGTTCGACGTGGATGCGCGCGTGGTGGACCCGGCCACCTTCGCCGAACTGCCACCGGGCGAGATTGGCGAGATCGTGGTGCATGGCCCGCAGGTCATGCTGGGTTACTGGAACAACCCGCAGGCCACGGCCGACAGCTTTATCACGCTGGACGGCAAGCGTTTTCTGCGCACGGGCGACCTGGCGCAGGTGGACGAGGACGGTTACTTCTTCATGGTGGACCGGCTCAAACGCATGATCAACGCCTCGGGCTTCAAGGTCTGGCCCGCCGAGGTCGAGGCCATGATGTACGCCCACCCTGCGATCCAGGAGGTGTGCGTGATCGCCGCCCACGACGAGCGCCGGGGCGAGACGGTGAAGGCCCTGGTCGTGCTGCGCGACGCCTTCAAGGGCCAGGTGAGCGAGCAGTCCATCATCGACTGGAGCCACGAACACATGGCCGCCTACAAAAGCCCACGCATCGTGCAGCTGGTGGACAGCCTGCCCAAGTCCGGCACGGGCAAGGTGCAGTGGCGCGAGCTGCAGGAGCAGGAACGCAGCCGCGCGGCCGGTACAACGCCCTGAAACCCGCATTGAAGGCTTGCCAGATTTGCTCTGTTTTTGATAGCTGTCAGCGTAATATCCACTAGCGCTACCGGCCCAAATTGCCTCAAAACCCTCCTCCAGCCGCCATGAACCCCTCTGCCCTCGCCCGCCTGCGCTCTGTGCTGCAAACCCATGTGGACCAGGGCCTGCTGCCCGGTGCCGTGGCCCTCATCCACCACCAGGGCCACACCGTGCTGCACACGGCCGTGGGCCACCAGCGCCCGCCCAGCGCCGAGTCGGCAGTGCCCGCGATGGCGCCCGACACGGTGTTCCGCATCTATTCCATGACCAAACCCATCGCCTCGCTGGTGGCGATGATGCTCATGGAAGAAGGCCGCCTGCTGCTGTCGCACCCCGTGTCGCACTACCTGCCCGCGTTTGCAGGCCAGCGCGTGTACGACGAAGCCACCGGCACCACCACCCCGGTGCAACGCGAGGCCACGGTGCACGACCTGCTGCGCCACACCGCCGGCCTGAGCTACGCGTGGGAGGCGGGCACGGTGCCCGACGCCTACCGCGCGGCGCGCATCGGCTCGCGCCGCCACAGCAATACCGAGCTGGCCGCCGCGCTGGGCCCCTTGCCCCTGGTCCACCAGCCCGGCACCCGCTGGGAATACAGCCGCGCCACCGACGTGCTGGGCGCGGTGCTGGAGGTGATCGAGGGCGAAAGCTTGAGCGCCATCCTGCAGCGCCGCGTGTTCGGCCCGCTGGGCATGCACGACACGGGCTTCTCGGTGCCTGCCGCCCAGCAGCACCGCCTGGCCGAAGCCTTTGAGCGCGACCCGCAGACCGGCATCGGCATGCCACTGATCGACGTGACCGCGCCGCCCGTGTTCGAGTCGGCCGGTGGCGGGCTGGTGTCAACCGCCAGCGACTACGCGCGCTTCTTGCAGCTCATGCTGGGCCGGGGCACCGCCCCCGGGCCCGATGGCCTTGGCGCCCCTGTTCGCCTGCTGGGCCGCGCCACGGTGGACTTCATGACCGCCGACCACCTGGGCGCCCTGCCCGTGGCGGGTGACATCCTGCCCACCGGCTACGGCTTTGGTCTGGGTGTGGCCGTGCGCACCGCCACCGGCCAGGCTACCCGCCCCGGATCGGCCGGGCACTACAGCTGGAGCGGCCTGGGCGGCACCTTCTTTTTTGTGGACCCTGCGGAAGACCTGTTCGCGATCCTGCTCACCCAGGCGCCCGGCCAGCTCAGGTATCTGTGCGAGCTGTACCCGGCGCTGGTGTACGCCGCACTGTGATTAGGACACCCCCCTGAGCGCACGCCACCGCGCAGCCACCAGAGGCGACAGCTCTTCAGGCCGTCCAAGCCTGCGCAGGCAGGCTTGGAGCCGCGGCCCTCAGCCCCCCGCTTCGCGCTGCGCGCGGGCAGGGGGACGACGCCCTCGCTGCGGGGCGGCCCTTGCTCGGCGTCCCTGGCGGGGGCAGCGCCAGTTGCAAAGGCTACGCTCTACGCCCGGCGCCAGAGGGGCAGGCTTACACTCAGCGTCCAGTTACGGCACGCAACACAGCCCCACCCGCAGTGCGCTGGCCCTCCCCCAGACYTCTTTTTTGAACCTATGCAGATTCGCTGCGCACTGGTCGGCATGCCCGGCTCGGGCAAATCCACCGTCGGCCGGCAACTGGCCCACCGGGCGGGCGTGCCCTTCATCGACCTGGACCACCGGCTGGAACAGACCCTGGGCACCACCATCCGCAGCTTCTTCGAGGCCGAAGGCGAAGCCCGCTTTCGCGACATCGAATCCCAGGTGCTGGCCGACGTGGCCCAGCAGCCCGGCGGCATGGTCCTCTCCACCGGCGGCGGCGCCGTGCTGCGCCCCGAGAACCGCGAGGTGTTGCGCCAGTTCGGCAATGTGCTGTACCTGCGCGCCTCGCCCGAAGAAATCTTCAAGCGCGTCAAACACGACAAGACCCGCCCCCTGCTGCAAGGCGGTAACCCCATGGACAAGCTGCGCGACCTCTACGCCCAGCGCGACCACCTGTACCGCGAAACCGCCCACTACGTGATCGAGACCGGGCGGCCTTCGGTGCACACGCTGGTCAACATGGTGATGATGCAGTTGGAGATGGCGGAGAGTGCGGGTGGGGCGGACCCGGGCTAAAGCGAAAAATGCCTTGGTGCAACCCTGATCAAAGGGCTTAGGCGGTTTTGGAATGGGCCAGGCACGGACAACCCACCGCGGCCATGCATCCGCATGCGTCCTGCCTAGCGGAGAAAACGCCCCCTATTGAGCAGCAGGTCGTCTGGCCTTACTCAACAGATATTGCCGCCGATGCTTTTCCCGTCTTTCAGATCAAAGCCGAAATAGCAGCTGTAGTCGGATGGGGAATAGCGAATGCACTGAAGGCGGTCACGGACTCTTGCACGCGTTTTCGGGTCGGACCCACACTCACTCTTCACGTCGGGCCCCATGCGGTCAAACAAGTCGCGTGCAGCTCTACCCTGCACATGGAATGACACTTTGGCGTCTTGGGCTGTGGGTGCTGCTGGATCGCCCAAACCTCCAGAGTAAATTGCCATTTGCGCATTGACTGGCTTGAATTCAAATGCCCAGTCTGCGGCTATCGCGCCTGCACACATAAGCAATACTCCGATAACCGCAACACCTTTTCTCATTCCTAAGCCTTTACTTGTTTATATAGAAACATGGAGTATTTATCTTGACCGGTGGCAGCACTTATTAATGAAACGCAACCAGTCGCCCGAAATCAATACTCGGGAATGATCAAATTCGTACTTCCACATGCAAATGGTCATCGTGTCCATTCATATAAGTAGCATTGGCAATTTTGGGATCATTGAATCCAACCTTTTTTACCATGCCAGTCTGCCAAATTAAATTTACTAACCTTTGCGTCGCGGCTTGGTCGTAGTCTTTGCTAGACCAGCGGACGGGCTGCTTCAGCCCATCCTTGCGAATGGGACGAATATCGACCTCCAGACCGCTTCTGTGGCTAGCATGCGGTGGAAATTTTTTTCCTTCGGCCAAACTGATGTTACCAATGCCGATTTTTCGCTCTTCTGTGATGCTCCAGCCATGCTCAAGTTTGAAAATGAAATTCAGCATTTGCACATGGGCATATTGCCCTCTTCCACCGAAAGGAGTTCCATAGGTGTAATAGCCAGATTCCTCCGGCATTTGAGGCAGCATGAAAAATCCGCGTTTATCCTGAGGTACTGGTGAAGAATCTGTCATTTATACAACTCCCTTTTGCGAGCGATTGTATGAATGCGCTCTTTAAATCAGATAACTGTTTCCAACTCTTACAGCGCACACTATGGGTGCTGTAGGCTGGTACCAACAGGCATGCCTCTTTCGCTTCACGAACAATTCCATCGGACCAAGGTGCGTCTTATGGGGCCCTCGAAGAGCGATGAATCGGCGCATGCAGCGCCATCAACCCCGCCACCCATTCGATAAACACCCGCACCTTGGCGCTCACATGCCGTTGGGGCGGGTAGGCCACGTACAACGGCATCGGCTCCAGCGTCCAGTCCTGCAGCAGGGGCACCAGCTCGCCAGCCGCAACGTGGGGGCGGGCCATGTAGTCGGGCAGCCAGAGCACGCCCAGGCCCGCCAGGCCTGCGGCCAGGTAGGCGTTGCCGTCGTCCACAGCGCAGATGTCGTAGCCTTGGGCGCGCACATGTTCGGTGCCGCGGCGCATCTCGAAAGGCAGAGGCTGGCCGGTGCGCGCCCACAGAAAACCCACGGTGCGATGGTGAGGTCCTTCCAGCGCCTGCGGGTGCTCGGGCGTGCCCGCGCGCAGCAGGTAGCTGGGGGCGGCGTACACGCGCAATTGCAGATCGCCCACATGGCGTGCGACGAGCGCCGGGTTGGTGAGGGCACCGCCGCGCACCACGCAGTCCACGTTGTCGCCCACCATGTCCACTGGGCGGTCGCTCACGCCCATGTGCAGGAGGATGTCGGGGTACTGCGCGTGGAACGCGGGCAGCGCGGGGATGAGGACCAGGCGCGCCAGGGGGCTGGGCACGTCCACCCGCAGGCGGCCCCGGGGCGCGGCGGCGGCGGTGGAAACGCTGGCATCGGCATCGTCCAGGTCGGCCAGCAGGCGCACCACGCGCTCGTAGTAGGCAGCACCATCGGGCGTGACCTGCACGCGCCGGGTGGTGCGGTGCAGGAGCTTCACGCGCAGGCGGGCTTCGAGCTGCTGCACCAGTTGCGTGACGGTGGTGCGGCTCAGGTGCAGGGTGAGGGCAGCCTTGGTGAAGCTGCCGGATTCCACAACGCGGGCAAAGGCCTGCAGAGCGTCAAAACGGTCCATGGCGTACAGGTAGTTGAGGCGTGCCGAAGGGGCGGCATGCCCGCCATTGTTTGGCGATCAGGAACAGTGGTGCACAGATTAGCCGGTTTATCGGAACAACGCGCGCTTCTACAGTGCCTTCATCGCAATCATCTGCCCTGCAGAACGAAAGGAATCCCATGCCCCACCGTGATGTTGTCTTCCCCGCAGGCCGCCAGGCGCTGTACGAGCGCAACCGCTATTCGCCCGCCGTGCGCGCCAACGGCTTCTTGTTTGTCTCGGGCCAGGTGGGCAGCCGCGAGGACGGCTCGCCCGAGCCCGACCTGAAAGCCCAGGTGCGCCTGGCGTTCAGCAACCTCAACGCCGTGCTGCACGCTGCAGGCTGCACGTTTGATGACGTGGTGGACGTGACGATGTTCGTGGTCAACCCGGAGGCGAACTTCGAGACCGTCTGGGGCGTCGTGCCCGAGTTCTGGGGGGAGGCGCCCTACCCCACGCTCACCGGCATCGGGGTGACCTGGCTGTACGGGTTCCAGTTCGAGATCAAGGTGATCGCGAAGCTGCCTGGCTATAAGGGCTGATGGGCCGGAACATTTGAATCAAACAGGCTTCCAGCGCTTATCGAACAAGCGCTGGAAGCTATTCAATTCATAGCATCACAGGTTCGGCGCCAGCAGCCGCTCCAGCACCTTCTCCTCCATGCCCCGGCGCTGGGCCATGTCGTGCAGTTGGTCTTCGCCAATCTTGCCGACGTTGAAGTACACGCTGTCGGGGTGGCCGATGTAGAAGCCGCTCACGCTGGCGGCGGGCATCATGGCCAGGCTTTCGGTGAGCGACATGCCGATCTCGCCAGCCTGCAGCACGCGGAACAGGTCGGTCTTGGCGCTGTGGTCGGGGCAGGCSGGGTAGCCRGGCGCGGGGCGGATGCCSYGGTACTTCTCGGCRATCATGTCSTCGTTGCTSAGSSCYTCAYCGGSMGCRTAGCCCCASAGGTCGGTGCGCRCGCGGTGGTGCAGSGMTTCKGCAAAGGCYTCGGCCAGSCGGTCGGCCAGSSYCTTGARCATGATGGCGGAGTAGTCGTCSAGSKCGTCGATGAAGGCTTTTTCCTTCTTCTCGATGCCCAGGCCCGCCGTCACGGCAAACATACCGGCGTAGTCGGCAATGCCGCTGGACTTGGGCGCCACAAAGTCGGCCAGGCAGCGGCTGGGGCGGGTCACGCCGTCGATGGTGTGTTTCTCGGCTTGCTGGCGCAGGCCGTACCAGGTCATGGCCACTTCGGTGCGGGTGTCGTCGGTGTAGAACTCGATGTCGTCATCGTTCACGCTGTTGGCGGGCAGCAGGGCCATCACGCCGCTGGCCGTGAGCCACCGGCCTTCGATGATCTTCTTGAGCATGGCCTGCCCATCGGCAAACACACGCGTGGCTTCCACGCCCACGATCTCGTCGGTGAGGATGGCGGGGTACGGGCCGGCCAGGTCCCAGGTCTGGAAGAACGGGCCCCAGTCGATGTACTTGGCCAGCTCGGCCAGGTCGAAGTTCTTGAACACGCGACGGCCCAACGCGCGGGGCACAGCGGGCTGGTAGGCCGACCAGTCCACGGGCGTCTTGTTGGCGCGGATCTTGGCCAAGGGCCACAGGGGCGTGGCCTTTTTGTTGGCGTGCTGGGTGCGCACCTTGTCGTAGTCGGCGTTCAGCTCATCCACGTAGCTCTGCACGCCGTCGCCCAGCAGGCTCTGCGCCACGCTCACGCTGCGCGAGGCGTCGGGCACATAGACCACAGGGCCTTCGTAGTGCGGCGCGATCTTGACAGCGGTGTGCACGCGGCTGGTGGTGGCGCCACCGATGAGCAGCGGGATCTTCTTGATGCGGAAGTGGTCGTCCTTCTGCATCTCGCCGGCCACGTACTGCATCTCTTCGAGGCTGGGGGTGATCAGGCCCGACAGGCCCACGATGTCGGCCCCCTCGACCTTGGCGCGCGCCAAAATCTCGTGGCASGGSACCATCACGCCCATGTTCACCACCTCAAAGTTGTTGCACTGAAGGACCACGGTGACGATGTTCTTGCCGATGTCGTGCACGTCGCCCTTGACGGTGGCGATGACGATCTTGCCCTTGCTGCGCACGTCGCGACCAGCGRSTTCATCCTGGCGCTTTTCTTCCTCGATGTAGGGAATCAGGTGGGCCACGGCCTGCTTCATCACGCGGGCGCTTTTCACCACCTGGGGCAGGAACATCTTGCCCGCGCCGAACAGATCGCCCACCACGTTCATGCCGTCCATGAGCGGGCCTTCGATCACGTGCAGCGGGCGCCCACCCTTGGCCAGGATGGCGCGATAGGCCTCTTCAGTGTCTTCGGTGATGAAGTCGGTGATGCCATGCACCAGCGCGTGCGACAGGCGCTCGCCCACGGTCTTGGGGTGCTCGGGCGTTCCGCGCCATTCGAGCTTCTTGCTCTCGTCCTTGGCGCCGCTCTTGGCGGTTTCGGCGATCTCCACCAGGCGCTCACCCGCGTCGGGGCGGCGGTTGAGCACCACGTCTTCCACACGCTCACGCAGCACGGGCTCCAGGTCGTCGTACACGCCCACCATGCCCGCGTTGACGATGCCCATGTCCATGCCCGCCTGGATGGCGTGGTACAGGAACACCGTGTGGATGGCCTCGCGCACCGGGTCGTTGCCGCGGAAGCTGAACGACACGTTGGACACACCGCCCGACACCTTGGCGCCCGGCAGGTTCTGCTTGATCCAGCGCACGGCCTCGATGAAGTCGACCGCGTAGTTGTTGTGCTCCTCGATGCCGGTGGCCACCGCAAAGATGTTGGGGTCGAAGATGATGTCCTCGGGCGGAAAGCCCACTTCATCGACCAGCACGYGGTAGGCACGTTCGCAGATCTCGATCTTGCGCGCGTAGGTGTCGGCCTGGCCCACTTCGTCAAACGCCATCACCACGGCCGCAGCGCCATAGCGCTTGACCAGCCGCGCCTCGTGCTTGAACTTCTCCACGCCCTCTTTCATGCTGATGGAGTTGACGATGCCCTTCCCCTGGATGCAGCGCAGACCGGCTTCGATCACCTCCCACTTGGAGGAGTCCACCATGATGGGCACACGCGCGATGTCGGGCTCGGACGCGATGAGCTGCAGAAAGCGCACCATGGCCGCCTTGCTGTCGAGCATGGCCTCATCCATGTTGATGTCGATGACCTGCGCGCCGTTTTCCACCTGCTGGCGCGCCACGGCCAGGGCCTCTTCGTACTGGCCGTTCAAGATCATGCGCGCAAACGCCTTGGAGCCGGTGACGTTGGTGCGCTCGCCGATGTTGACGAACAGCGTGCCCTCGCCGATGGAGACGGGCTCCAGGCCGGACAGCTTCATGGGGGGCAGGGACGGGGCAGACGCGGACATAGGACTCACCTGTGCAGGGGCAGCAGAAAAACAGGTGAGCGTCGTTGCGGTGGGGCTTGAATAGCTTTTGGGTACCCAAGCCTGACGGCCCCGTCGTGGTGAGAGGCCGCTGCAACGCTCCTTGGGCAGATGCGGATTTTACCGGGTGATACGAGCTGGCGTTCGCCGCATCAGCGCACAGGCAGGAATTGCAAAAAGGTGCCGCCCACAATGCCCTGCACGTAACTGATGGCAGCGCGGCGGTACTTTTCGGTGGTGAACGCGGCCAGCAGGTCCAGCCGCGCGATGATCTTGCCGAACTCGCGCTCGAAGCTCAGGTTGCGGCCCTGCTGGCCGATCTCGTCGGCCAGTAGCAGGGGCTGGCCCTGGGCGTTGCGGCGCTGCGCCAGCAGCCACACGGCGGTCTCGACGTTGCGCGCGGCGTTGTAGAGGTGCTGGGCGTCCATGCCGTCGAGCAAGAAGAACTCGGTCTTGCCGCCGTGGGCCGTGATGATCATGTCGGCCGTGGCGTAGATGAAGGCCGCCACGCGGTCGCCCGCAAATTCGGGTGCCAGGGCCAGCGCCATGGCGGCGATGTCGCGGCGGCCCTGCAGTGGGGCCCAGGGCTGGCGCTGCAGCACGGCGGTGCGCAGCTGCTCCAGCGCCTGTTCGCGGCTGGTGGCGCTGCCCTTGCGCCATTCGGCGGGGTTGCGGCGGTAGAGCTTGTCGGCCAGGCGCAGCAGGCCGTCCAGGTTCTCCTGCATGGCCAGGGTGGCCATGCGGTTGGCGTCGGACTGGGCCAGTTCGGCGGCATGGGTGGGCGCACCCTTCACCTCGCCGCGCGGCGTGGGAGCGTTGCTGGTGCAGCCTGCCAGCACGCAGCAGGCCGCCACACCGGCCCAGCGACCCGGCAATCCCCGCAGCAGCAACAAAAACGGCCCTCGCATGGGGCCGATTATGGGTGGCGGCCGAGCGCCCCTGCCCGCCGCCGCACGGCGGTTGACATTGTTTGAAGAAGCGCGCCCTGGGCTGTTGCTACGACGCCGCCATGGCCGATGCGGGCAGGCCGAACAGGTGGTCAAACACCCAGTTGAAAACAAAGGTGTAGCAAAGGAAGAACACGATGAGCCCCAGGTCCATCACAAACGCGTGCCACAGGCTCACGCCGAACCACCAGGCAAACAGCGGCACCAGTGTGAACACCAAGCCGCCCTCAAACCCGATGGCGTGCGCCACGCGCCGTGCCACGCTGCGCCCGCGCACGGGCTGGCGTGCCTCCCAGCGCTCGAACGCCCAGTTGAAGACGATGTTCCAGACGATGGCGATCACCGAGGCTGCCACCGCCACCACGCTCGAATGCCCCGCGCCCTGGCCCGTGAGCAGCGCCAGGCCCACCGTGGCGGCGCCGATGGCGATCAGCTCGTACAGGGTCACGTAAATCACTCGGCGCTTGACGCCTTGCAAGCCAAAAAGAGTGGGTGTCTTGTCCATGGCTAGTACTTTATATTCGCCGTACTGACACATAAAGTCAGCTTATTTCAGTTTTATTGACAGATCAAACCGCCATGGCCTTCAACTCTGACAGCGTGCAGGTGTTTCTGACCGTGCTCGACCACGGCTCGTTCTCGGCCGCCGCGCGGGCCTTGTCGCGTGTGCCGTCGGCCGTGAGCATGACCATCGCCCACCTGGAGGCCGAGTTGGATGTGCAGCTGTTTGACCGCAGCGGACGCGAGCCCCGCCCCACCGCCGCCGCCCGCGCGCTGGAGCCCCAGGCCCGGCTGCTGGCGGGCCAGCTGCAGCAGCTCAACGCCCAGGCGCTGGCGCTCACCCAGGGGCTGGAGGAGCGGCTCACGCTGGCCATTGCGCCCGAGCTGCTGGCCTCGCGCTGGACGGAGGCGCTGGCGGCACTGGCGCAAGAACACCCGCTGCTGCAGATCGAGGTGCTGGCAGCGCCGCAGGTGGATGCGCTGGCGCTGCTGCACAGCGGCCGCGCGCAGCTGGCGCTGGTGTTCGAGCGGCCCAGCATCGACGGGCGCGAGGGCTTTCAGGAGGTGGGCACCGAAACCCTGGTGGCGGTGATGGCGCCGCAGCACCCGGTGCTGGTGGCCGCCCGTGCCGCCGCCCAGGCACGGGGTGCCCCAACGGAGGACGCCATGCTGCGCGAGGAGCACCTGACCACCACGCGCCAGATCGTGGTGGCCAGCCGCGACTTGGCACAGACCGACCCGCGCTTTGTATTTGCCCGCCACCACTGGCGCACCGACAACCACCTGGCCGCGCTGGGCCTCATCGAAGCCGGGATGGGCTGGGGCTGGCAGCCGCGCGCGCTGGTGCAGTCGCGCATCGAGGCAGGGCGGCTGGTGGAAATGCCGTTCGAGAACCTGAGCAACGGCACCGCGCTGTGGGTGGACGTGGTGTGGTCCAAGGAGCGGCCGCTGGGCCTGGGCGCCGCTCGGTTTGTGGCGCTGATGCGGGACCAGCGGGCGCTGGAGGCCGAGCTGGCATGAGTTAGGCCGTTTTTAGGCGGTAGCGCTAGTCGATCATGCCGTGGCAGCTACCAAATTCATAGCGTTTCTTTGGACAATGGGTCCGGGGTATTCGCGGCACTCGCCGTCCTCGGGCACCCACAGGCGGTGCGCCCACCCGCCGCGCTGCGCCAGGGCGCGCACCTGGGCACGGGTGGTGGGGCAGTGGTCCAGGGCCTCCAGGTGGTTGACCACCACGGCGCCGGTCGTCAGCGCGGCGGCCTGTGCGACCTCGGCGGCGTCCATCAGGATGTCCGCGCCCAGGTCAAACCGGGCGCCACCGGCGGGCAACACGGCCACACCGGGCCGCAGGTGCTGCAGGCAGTCGCGCACCGGGGGCGTCAGCACCGTGTCGCCCRCCAGGTACACGCTGGGCTCGCCCGGCAGCTCCAGCAGGTAGCCGTGGCCATGCTCCATGAAGCGCGCCACCCAGCCCCGCCCATGGGTGCAGGCCACGGGCGTGACCTGGCCGCCCAGCGCAAAAGGCTGGCGGCCCTCGCCCGCCAGCGGCAGCACCTGCAGCCCACGCTGCGCCAGGTATGCGGCGTCGTGTGGCATGCACAGGACGGGAATCTGGCGCTCCCGCAGGAACTGCTTGCCCGCGCGGTCCAGGTGGTCAAAGTGCCCACGCTGGCAATGGGTGATGAGCGCGTGGGTCACGCGCTGCAGCGCCGTGTCGGCCTCGGCGGGCAAATCCACCAGGGGGTTGCGCTGGCGCCGGGTGCCCAGGTAGCGCAGTGCAGGCAGGCTGCCTCGGGGCGCGAGCATGGGGTCCACCAGCAGGCCGACAGGGCGGCCCGCGTGCTGAAACTCGAGCAGAACGGTGGCGTTGCGTAGTTGGGTGATGAGCATGGGGGGCTTTCAGTGGGAAGGGGTGTTGCCATTGTTGAAAAACAGGCCTCCCCTGAAAATGGCGCAGATTGACAATTTCTTGCGCTTTTGTGCCACCCATGGTTTCTCCGCCCTCTGCACCCCAACCGCCTTTGCGCGTGGCGCTGCTGCTCTACCCGGGCTGCATGCCCGCCGGCCTGTTTGCGGCGGCGGACATGGCACGCGCCGCCAACCTGCGCGCGCAGGCCAGCGTGATGGACATCTGCTGGGCGGGCGTGGACCTGTCGCCCGTGCCCACCTGGCAAGGCCCTGCGCTAGCCCCCACCGTGGCGCTGCAGCATGCCGAGGCCGATGTGGTGCTGGTGCCGGGCCTGTGGCTCTCGTCGCCCGACCAGCTGCAGGGGCCGCTGCAGCAGCTGGCCCCGGTGGTACAGGCCATGCGCGCGCTGCCCCGGCGCACCCAGCTGTGGAGCTACTGCGCGGGCGTGGTGCTGGCGGCTGCCAGCGGGCGGCTGCGCGGCCAGGGCGCCACAGCCACCTGGTGGTTGCGTGCGGCGCTGGAGCAGCAGTTTGCGCCGGTGGACTGGCGCTTTGACGAGCCGCTGGTGGCCGGCCCCACCGCCACCACGGCCGCCGGGGCCAACGGCTATCTGCCGCTGATGCTGCACGCGCTGGCCGCGCGCCTGCCGCCCCAGGCATTGACCGACCTGCAGGAGCTGCTGATGCTGCCCCGCCCCCGCACGGCGCACCCCGCATTTGCCGGGCATGACCTGATGACGCTGGCCGACGCCGACCTGCGCCGCGCCATGCTGTGGGTGCAGCGCAGCCCCGCCACCGATCTGCGACTGCCTGCGCTGGCCCAGGCGCTGGGCCTCTCGCCCCGTACGCTCGCGCGGCGGGTGCAGGCCCACACGGGCCTGACGGCGGCCTTATGGATGCGCCGCATCAAGCTGCGCCAGGCCAGCGAGGCGCTGTGCGACACGCCGCTGCCGCTCAAGCGCATTGCCGAAGACCTGGGCTTTGCCAGCGAGGCCGGGCTGCACCGCGCGTTCCGCCAGGCCACGGGGCAGACGCCGCTGGCCTACCGCATGGCACATGGCGCGCGCTAAGGGATCCTCTGCACGAATCGAGCGGCAAGTGGGCGCTGCGGATCGGGATGGGCTGCAAGGCGCAAAAACGCAGCAATAGCCGCAGCTATTGCGAGTATTTGCAACGCCGCAGACCGCCCGAGACCGCAGCTGCACACGGCGCGGTGATTTGTGCAGAGGGTCCCTCAACGGCTCCTGCGTCAATTTTCAAGCCCAATCTGCCCCAAGCGCTAGTGAATCATGCGCAATAAGCTATCAACTTAATAGCATCATGTTTTCGTGGAAGAGGAGACCGCGCCACTGCTGCTGACGTACGATGGCCCATCGAGGAGCCCGCATGAACCACCCGTTTCACAGCAGCAACAAAGACGTGGCCCAGCGCTGGTCGCAGTGGCAGCCGGACGCGCCGCAGCACGACGACGAGAAGCGGCCAGACGGCCAGCCCGAGCGACGCAAGGCCGGCAAACACCGCCGCACGGTGGCGCTCAAGGACTTTGATCCGTCGGCCAAGCCGTTTTCGCTGGGCGACAAGCTCAAGGACAAGGCCGCCACCGAGTCGATTGCGCAGGAGCTGGACACGCTGCAGAACCTGTTCTACGCCGACAAGCGCTACAAGCTGCTGGTGATCCTGCAGGGCACGGACACAGCCGGCAAGGACGGCACCATTCGGGGCGTGTTTGGCCGCATGAGCGCGCTGGGCGTGCACGCCGTGGGCTGGAGCGCCCCCACCGAGGCCGAACGTGCCCACGACTACCTGTGGCGCATCCACCAGAAGGTGCCCGGCGCGGGCGAGATCACGGTGTTCAACCGCAGCCACTACGAGGACGTGCTGGTGCCCGCCGTGAACGGATGGATCACCCCCGAGCAGCACCACCAGCGCTTTGGCCACATCAACGACTTCGAGCGCATGCTCACGCACACCGGCACCATCGTGCTCAAGTTCATGCTGCACATCAGCGCTGACGAGCAGCGTGAACGCCTGCAGGAGCGCCTGGACGACCCGGCCAAGCACTGGAAGTTCTCGATGAGCGACATCGAGGMACGAAAGCAGTGGAGCCAGTACCAGAAGGCCTACGAAATGCTGCTGGCCGCCACGCACACGCCCTGGGCGCCGTGGACCATCGTGCCTGCCAACTCCAAGACCCACCGCAACCTGATGATCGCCACGCTGGTGCGCGAAGTGCTCACCGGCCTGGACCTGCGCTACCCCCCGGGCGACCCGGCGCTGCAGAAGATCCGCATCGAATAGGCTCCGCACCGCTGCGGACACGGCAGCGGGCGGCGCAAAGACAGGCTGCGCATGCCATCACTGGCCCGGCGGGCATTCGGGGATGCGGCCCCAGGCGTCGCCGCAGAAGTTCTGCCGTGTGCGGGTGAGGCAGCTTGCGCGCGACAGCTCGTTGCTCATGGCCGCACACTGGGCCAGCGCACCGCGCAAGCGGGCCAGGCTGTCGCCGGGCGACGGCGCGGGCGCTGTAGGCGCTGCGGGCGGCGGCCACGGTGCATTGTCGGCCGGTGCCACCGTGCGTGGCTTGCCGGTGGCAGGCAGCGATGCCGCATCGGCCACGCGGGGCGCGGTGACAGGCGTGAAAGGCGGCGCAGAGGCCGCAGATGCAGACGACGGCGCAGCAGCAGCGGTACTGCCTGGTGCGGACGCAGCGGCTGCCGGGTGTGCGCGTTCGGATTCAATGATTTCCTCCACCGGCTCGGGGCGGGCAGGTGCAGGCTCCGCAGTGCCCGCGGTGCCGGGCACTGCGGCAGGGGCTGCGACGGCCGCGCCCTGCTGCGGGGGCGGCACGGCATCGGGCCGGCCCAGCAGGTACCAGGCCGCAACGCCCGCCACCACCAGCAGGGCCACTGCGGCGCCTGCGTAGGCCATGGCCGGTCGCTGGCGCGCCGGGCCCGCAGCAGGGTGCTCGTCGTCATCGAACACAAACTCCATCGGCGCCGGTGCAGCGGGGGTGGCGAGGTTGGCCTCTGCCTCCAGGGGCTGGGCGCACTTCACGCACCAACGCGCCGTAGGGTGGTTGGGCGCCTGGCACTGCGGGCAGGCGGTGTAGGTCACGCTCATGGGATTTCCCTCTCTTTTTTCATGGTCCCGGCGGTCCGGTGTGTGCCCGGTGCAGCGCCTGGTTCTGCGCCGGGCTGGCCGAGTCTAGGCGCAACGGGCCGCCCGGCAAGGTCCGGGCCCACGGGTCGCTACCCCGCCGGTAGATTGCCGCACTGCAGCATGGGATGGGGTTACGTCAAACTATGCATCAAATGCATAACCCACAAACACACCGGCCTTGGACAGTGCCCGGGCCGAGGCATAAGCTTCGCAGTCTGAACTGATCCCACAAGGAAATTCACCATGTCAAACCCCGTCGGCGCCCCCGCCGCACAATCCCACCCCCTGCCCTCGTACCTGCAGGCCGACCACCTCGGCCCCTGGGGCAACTACCTGCAGCAGGTGGACCGCGTCACCCCTTACCTGGGCAGCCTGGCGCGTTGGGTGGAAACGCTCAAGCGCCCCAAGCGCATCCTGATCGTGGACGTGCCGATCGAGCTGGACAACGGCACCATCGCCCACTACGAAGGCTACCGCGTGCAGCACAACCTGAGCCGCGGCCCSGGCAAGGGCGGCGTGCGCTTCCACCMGGACGTSACGCTGTCCGAAGTGATGGCCCTGTCGGCCTGGATGTCGGTGAAGAACGCCGCGGTGAACGTGCCCTACGGCGGTGCCAAGGGCGGCATCCGCGTGGACCCCAAGAAGCTGTCGATGGGTGAGCTGGAGCGCCTGACGCGCCGCTACACCAGCGAAATCGGCCTGCTGATCGGCCCGTCCAAGGACATCCCCGCACCCGACGTGAACACCAACGGCCAGATCATGGCSTGGATGATGGACACCTAYTCSATGAACGTSGGCGSCACCGCCACCGGCGTGGTCACCGGCAAGCCCGTGGACCTGGGCGGCTCGCTGGGCCGTGTGGAAGCCACCGGCCGTGGCGTGTTCACCGTGGGCGTGGAAGCCGCCAAGCTGACCGGCCTGGCGCTCGACGGTGCCCGCGTGGCCGTGCAGGGCTTTGGCAATGTGGGTGGCATTGCCGCCAAGCTGTTTGCGGAGGCGGGTGCCAAGGTGGTGGCGGTGCAAGACCACACCGGCACCATCTTCAACAGCAAGGGCGTGGATGTGCCCGCCCTGCTGGCGCATGTGAAGACCCGTGGTGGCGTGGGCGGCTTTGCGGGCGCCGATGTGATGAAGGCCGAAGAGTTCTGGGGCGTGGATTGCGAGATCCTGATCCCTGCCGCGCTGGAAGGCCAGATCACCAAGGACAACGCGGGCCAGATCAAGGCCAAGCTCGTGATCGAAGGCGCCAACGGCCCCACGACCACCGAGGCCGACGACATCCTGCACGACAAGGGCGTGCTGGTGCTGCCCGATGTGATCGCCAACGCCGGCGGCGTGACAGTGAGCTACTTTGAGTGGGTGCAGGATTTTTCC
>NZ_JBGFFF010000080.1:0-22616 GCF_056175785.1 Acidovorax sp. LjRoot204 | reverse complement strand
GGCCCTGATCGCGCCCGACACCAGCCCGCGCGGCGAGGCCGTGTTGGCCCTGCCCGGCGCCACGGCCAGCTGGGACTTTGGCGTGGGCGCGGGCTTCTACCTCGACGCCACGCAGAGCCCCTGGAACACGCACTGGCGCATGGAGAGCTACCTGCTGCAAGAGCTGCTGCCCTTGGTGGGCCAGCACCTGCCCATCGACGGGCAGCRCCTGGGCATCTTCGGCCAYWSSATGGGCGGSCACGGCGCGCTCACSCTSGCSCTGCGSCAYCCSGGSCGSTTCAAGWCGSTGTCGGCCTTTGCGCCCATCTGCGCGCCCACCCAGTGCCCCTGGGGCGAAAAGGCCTTCACCGGCTACCTGGGCCCCGACCGCACCACCTGGCTGGAGCACGATGCCACGGTGCTGATGCAGCACCAGCCCATCGCGCCCTACCCGGCGGGCATCCTCATCGACCAGGGGCTGGACGACAAATTCCTGGCCGACCAGCTGCACCCCCACCTGTTCGAGGCCGCGTGCCAGGCCATCGGCCAGCCGCTCACGCTGCGCCGGCATGCGGGTTACGACCACGGCTACTACTTTGTGCAGAGCTTTGTGGGCGACCATTTGGCCCACCATGCGCGGGGTCTTGGCGCCGGACATTAATGCGCGCTTAAGCAACTGGCAGCACACTAGCGGGCTATGCTTTTGTCCCTGCGGCGCCTGCTGCCCTTTGCCCCGGCTTCACGCTCGGAGCCCCCCACCGCCTCCCCTGCCCCCCGCCCCATGCATCCTGCATGGGTGGTGGTGCTGGTCAGCACCTGGCTGGCTACGGCCTGCAACGTGCCGCTGTGGCAAGAGGTGGCCCAACTGCCCGGCCAGGGCAGCCTGCGTGGCTGGGGCTTTGCGCTGGCATTTGCGCTCATCGTCGCGGCGGGCAACGCCGCGCTGCTGAGCCTGCTGGCCTGGCGCTGGACGCTCAAGCCCGCCGTGCTGGTGCTGGTGCTGATGGCCGCGTTTGGCGCGTACTTCATGCTGGCCTACGGCATCGCCATCGACGCCAGCATGCTGGTCAACGTGATGCAGACCGACGTGAAGGAAGCAGGCGACCTGATCAACCTGCGCATGCTGGGCACCGTGCTCATCCTGGCCGTGCCGCCCCTGTTGTGGCTGTACCGCCGCCCCGTGCAGCGCCTGACCGCGTTGCGCCATGTGGCGCACAACGGCCTGCTGCTGGCAGGCTCCATCGCCGTCATCGTGGTGTGCCTGCTGCTCGTGTTCCAGGACTTTGCATCGACCATGCGCAACCACACCAAGCTGCGCTACCTGATCAACCCGCTCAACAGTGTGTACGCGCTGGGCAACATTGCCACCAAGCCCCTGCGCATGGACACCAGCAAGATCCTGCCCCTGGGCCGTGACGCCCAGCTGGGCGCCAGCTACGCCAGCCAGGCCAAGCCCCCGCTGCTGGTGCTGGTGCTGGGCGAGACGGGCCGCAGCGGCAACTTTGGCCTGAACGGCTATGAGCGCGACACCACCCCACGCCTGTCAGCCCGCAAAGACCTGGTGAGTGCGCGCAATGCCTGGTCCTGCGGCACCAGCACCGCAGCGTCGGTGCCCTGCATGTATTCGCACCTGGGCCGCACAGGCTACGAAGGCCGCTCGGCCAACTACGAAAGCCTGATCGACGTGCTGCACCACGCCGGCCTGGCGGTGCTGTGGGTGGACAACCAGTCGGGCTGCAAGGGCGTGTGCGACCGCGTGGGCGAGACCATTACCAGCACCCAGAAAGACCCAGCGCTGTGCGCTGGCGGCGAGTGCCTGGACCGCGTGATGCTCAAGGACCTGGACGCCCAGATCGCCGCCCTACCCGCCGAGCAGCGCCAGCGTGGCACCGTGGTGGTGATGCACCAGATGGGCAGCCACGGCCCCGCGTACTACAAGCGTTCCGCGCCCGAGAACAAGAAGTTCGGCCCCGAATGCACCTCCACTGCCTTGCAGGAATGCCAGCGCGAGCAGGTGGTCAACGCCTACGACAACAGCATCGTCGAGACCGATCATTTCCTCGATTCAGTGCTCCAGTGGCTGGGAGCGCAGGAACAACATGCCCAGACAGCTATGATTTACGTAGCAGACCATGGCGAGTCGCTGGGCGAGAACAACATTTACCTGCACGGTCTGCCCTACTCCATTGCCCCCGACGTGCAAAAACACGTGCCCTGGATCACCTGGCTGTCACCCACCATGCAGGCGCGCACCCACCTCGCCACGGGCTGCCTGCAGCAAGACCTGGGCGAGCGACGCATCACGCACGACCACTACTTCCACTCGGTACTGGGCCTGATGGATGTGAAGACCGAGGCGTACAACACCGAGCTGGACATGTTTGCCGCGTGCCGCAAGCCCGCCGCGGCGGGCTGAGGCGGACCGAGGCGGGGCCAGGCGGACGGCCCCGGCAGCCCTGTGCCACAAAGGTGTGGCGCAGGGCGCAGCCAACTCAGCTCCCTTGGGGCAACAACAGAATCTTGCCGATGCTGGCGCCAGACTCCATGCGCCGATGGGCCTGTGCAGCATCGGCCAGTGCAAACGTGCTGTCGATCACCGGCCGGATCACTCCAGCGGCCAAGGCTGGCAGCCACTGCTGGGCAAACCGCTGCACCATGGCCTGCTTGACCTCGGGCGGGCGGGACTTCATCACGGTGCCAAAAATCTGCAGGTGTCGGTACAGCAGCACATCCATGGGCAGCTCCGCACCCTGCGCACCGCCCAGCAGCCCCACCGACACCAGGCGTCCGCCGTCGGCCAGAGACCGCACGTTGCGCTGCAGGTACGGAGCCCCGATGAAGTCGATCACCACATCCACGCCCCGGCCCTGCGTGGCCTGGTCCACCACCGCCTGAAAGTCTTCGCTGCGGTAGTCGATGAACACATCGGCCCCGCAACCCAGCACGGCGCCGCGCTTGTCGCCCCCCGCCGTGGCAAACACGCGCGCACCCGCCGCATGGGCCAGCTGCACGGCGGCTGACCCCACGCCGCCCGCCGCCGCATGGATCAGCACAGACTCGCCCGCGTGCAAGCGCGCCAGGTGGAACAACGCCTCGTGCGCGGTCACGAACACCTCGGCCACGGCGCCAGCGGCTACCAAGTCCATGCCCGCAGGCACCGGCACAGCCATGCGGTGGTCGATGCGCGACAGCTCGGCGTAGGCCCCGCCGCCCACGATGCCCATCACGCGGTCGCCCACGGCAAAGCCTTGCACCTCGGGCCCCATGGCGACCACCGTGCCCGCAATCTCCAGCCCCATGGTGTCGGCATCGCCAAAGTAGGCGCGGCCATAGGCCCCTTTGCGGTGCAGCAGGTCGGCCCGGTTGACGCCTATGGCGGCGTTGCGCACCAGCAGGTCGTGCGGGCGCACCTCGGGGACAGGGATCTCGCGCGCCACCAGCACTTCCGGGCCGCCGAAGTCATCGAACACGATGGCTTGCATGGTGGGTTGGGGGTTTGCAGGTTGTTCGGCCGCTGGTGTGGACATGGGTGTTACTCCTCAAGCAATGGTTTCAGTGCCTTCAAGGATAGGGCGCCACGCAGTGATTTAAACGCAGCAATTTCGCTCTACAGCGATGCAAATTTGCATCACACTCACCCCTCATCCGCAACCTCCATACCGCCATGAACTGGGACGACACCCGCATCTTTCTTGCCCTGACCCGCGCGCCCTCCTTGCGCGCCGCCGCGCGCAGCCTGGGCGTGGACCAGGCCACCGTCGGGCGGAGGCTGAACGCGCTGGAGGCCGAACTGGGCGCCAAGCTGTTTCTGCGTGCCAAGGACGGCTACCTGCTCACCGCTGCAGGCGAGACAGCGCTGGGCGCCGCCCGCCGCATGGAAAGCGCGGCCCTGGACCTGCGCACCCGCATCGAGGGCCAGGACACCAGCCCCGGCGGCCTGGTGCGCGTGACCAGCACCGACTCGATCGCCATCGACCTGCTCATGCCCGCCATTGAGCGCCTGCAACAGCACTGGCCCCACATTCGCGTGGACCTGGAGGTGTCCACCCAGTTGCTCAGCCTCAGCCGCCGCCAGGTGGACATCGCTTTCCGCAACGTCCGACCCGAGACGCCCGACCTCGTGGTGCGCCGCGTGGTGTCGTGGCCTGTGGGCCTGTTCGCCAGTGAGGGCTATGTCGAGCGTTTTGGCATGCCGGTGCCAGAGGACGAACTGCGCGGCCACCACCTGGTGGCCTACGCGCCTTACCTGGAGCAAAGCCCGTTTCTGACCATGGCGGGCGTGCCTGCGCGCCAGGCCAGGGTTGCACTGGCCGTGCGCTCCAGTCTGCTGGTGCGCAAGGGCGTGGCAGTGGGCATTGGCCTGGGTGAAATGCCGGTGTGGATGGGGGCGCGCGAAGGCCTGGTGCGCATCTGGCCCGAGCGCCGCCGGGCGACAGACTACGAGGTCTGGCAAGTCATGCACCCCGACCTGCAACGCACGGCCCGGGTGCGCGCCACCGCAGAGTTTCTGTCCGAGGCATTCCAAGTCCAGTAGACGCCCCAAACCGATGGAGCCCGCCCCGCCGGGCCGGGCCGCCACTGCAGCACCGGATGCACCATACTCTGACGCAGACCCATACCCCTTGCGCCCCAACATGCCACACACCATTCACCACCAGGAACAGGACGCCAAAGGTGCGTTCTACATCGAGCACAACGGCCAGCGCCTGGCCGAGATGACTTACAGCCGCACCAACGCCACGATGATCATCGTGGACCACACCGAGGTGGACCCATCGCTCAGCGGCCAGGGTGTGGGGCGCGCGCTGCTCGACGCACTGGTTCAATGGGCCAGGGCCACAGGCACCAAGGTGGTCCCGCTGTGCCCATTTGCCAAGGCGCAGTTCGACAAGGACGCGTCTTTGCGGGACGTGCTGGTGTAAACAGGCCTGCCGACAGCGGTGCCCGCCCGAGGAGGTCCATTGCTGGTCACTGCGGGTCATGGCAAAGAACGCCCTTGCCCCTGGATGGGCGGCGCAACCCGCGCGCATCGGTGGTGGAGTGACTCCAGCCCTGTCGGCCCACAGCCGCTGAAGACGCCAGGCGCCTTCAGGTAGAAAATTCCGCCATGAATCAAAGCGTCATTTACGCCCTGGGCGCTGCGGTGCTGTTCGGCGCCAGCACCCCATTTGCCAAGCTGCTGACGGGCGACCTGCCACCGGTGCTGCTGGCAGGCCTTCTGTATCTGGGCAGCGGCCTGGGACTGGCCCTGGTGCGTGTGGTCCGCGATGGCGGGCTCAAGCCCTCTGGCATTCCCTTGAATGAATGGCCCTGGCTCCTGGGCGCCGTGCTGTTTGGAGGCGTGGTGGGGCCGGTGGCGCTGATGCTGGGACTGCACTCCACCAGCGGCGCCACGGCTTCGCTGCTGTTGAATCTGGAAGCGGTGCTGACCGCAGTCATTGCCTGGTGGGTGTTCAAAGAAAACGCCGACCGGCGCATCGTGGGGGGCATGCTTGCCATCGTGGCGGGAGGCATTGCCCTGGGCTGGCAGACCGGCTCTCCGTGGCAACCCGGCGGCACGGGCTCCTGGCTGGTGGGCCTGGCCTGCTTGTGCTGGGCCATCGACAACAACCTCACACGCAAGGTTTCTGCCTCCGACGCGCTCTTCGTTGCCAGCATCAAGGGCCTGATCGCGGGGTCGGTCAACACCACGCTGGCCATCAGCATGGGCGCCGCCTGGCCTTCGTGGGCCACACTGTCTGCAACGATGGCTGTCGGCCTTTTAGGATACGGACTGAGCCTTGTGCTGTTTGTGCTGGCATTGCGCGGGCTCGGCACAGCCCGCACGGGAGCGTACTTCTCCACCGCGCCCTTCATGGGGGTGGTTGTGTCCTTGTTGGTGTTCTCGGAACCAACGTCATGGGTGTTCTGGATGGCCGCTGCGCTGATGGGCCTGGGGGTGTGGTTGCACCTCACGGAACACCACAGCCACGAGCACCAACACGAAGCGCTTGAACACGAGCACGAACACGAACACGACGAGCACCACCAGCACGCGCATGGCGTAGAGCATCGCGGCAGCGGCAAACACAGCCACCGACACACGCACCTGCCACTGAAGCACACGCATCCGCACTACCCGGACATCCACCATCGGCATGTCCATTGAGACCGAACACCCGCTTGTGGCGGGGCCGTCCCTTTGCAGGCAGCACGGCATTCAGCGTTAAGCGCCCCCCAGTCATCACCAAGGGACGCGCCGTTGGCGAGCCCGCAGGGTGCGCAATTAGCGCAGTGCCATCCAGCCCTCCACCTCCCCCACCAAATGCGCCCGGAACACCTCGGCAATCGGTGACAGCTGCTTGCCCTTGGGCCAGACCAGGTGCCACTGCGACTGGATGGGAAAGCCCTGCACATTGAGCACGGCAAGCCCCTCGTGGTGCGGACCCAGGGCGTGGTGGGAGACGATGGAGACGCCCAGCTGTCYCTCCACCGACTCCTTGATGGCTTCGTTGCTGCCCAGCTCCAGCAATGCGCTGGGCGCAAAACCCAGTTGGCGCAGGTGGGCGTCGGTGGCCATGCGGGTGCCGGAGCCTTTTTCGCGCAGGATGAAACGCTCCGTCTGCAATTGCGCGAGCTTGATGCGCTTTTTGGCGGCCAGGGGGTGGCCTGCGGGGGCGATGACAACCAGCGGGTTGGGCATGAGGATCTGGTCCTCCAGCGGCAAATCCGCAGGCGGCATGGACATGACGTAGAGGTCGTCCAGATTGCTGCGCAGGCGGGTGATGACGTGGTCGCGGTTGAGTACCTCCAGCGAGATATCGATCTGCGGGTGCAGYTTGCAGAAGCTGCCCAGCAGGCGGGGCACAAAGTATTTGGCGGTGCTGACCACGGCGACCTTGAGGCGCCCGCTGGTGAGGCCCTTGGCGCCCGACACGCGCTGCTCGAACGCATCCCACTCGCCCGCGATGGCACGCGCAGTGCGGGCCAGGGCCTGTCCCGCCTCGGTCAGGTGTACACGGCGTGAGACCACCTCGTACAGCGGCAGGCCCACGGCCTGGGTCACCTCACGCAACTGCATGGAGGCCGTGGGCTGCGTGACATGCATGACCTTGGCGGCGGCGCTGACGCTGCCCGTCTCGGCCAGTGCCAGGAACAGCCGCAGCTGGCGAAAGGTGATGTTCATAGATTTTTATCTATAGATAACCGCGTTCGAATCGATTTTACTTTGCAGCCACACATCCCTAGCATCGGCCCCCAACAAGGAGTTGAATGATGCAAAGCTTGCTGGACCCCGCGATTTTGTTTTTTGCCCTGGGAGTGTTTGCGGGCCTGGTCCGATCCAATCTGGAGATGCCGGCGGCGATCTCGAAGTTCTTGTCCATCTACCTGCTGATGGCGCTGGGCCTCAAGGGCGGGTTTGCCTTGGCGGCTTCAGGCCTGACACCCAGTGTGGCCAGCAGTCTGGGGCTGGCGGTGCTGCTGGCCGTGGTGGTGCCGCTGGTGGGCTATGCGCTGCTGCGGCGGGTGCTGTCRGGCTTCAACGCGGCGGCGGTCGCAGCCACCTACGGATCGGTCAGCGCCGTGACCTTTGTGACGGCCACGCAGTACCTGGAGTCACAGCACATTGCCTACGGCGGCTACATGGCGGCAGCCATGGCGCTGATGGAGTCGCCCGCCATCATCCTGGCGGTGATGCTGGCCAATGCGATGCGGCAGCGGCAGTCGGTGGCTCAGTCGTTGGCAATCACCCCCACAAGCCCCCTCCTGCGCGTGCCACCGGTGGTCGCCATGGCGTCGGCAGGGGGCCCCACGCTGGGTGGCGCAAGCGCAGGGGGCGCACCTGGCAAGCCGGGGCCTCACCTGTCGGTGGGCAAGATCCTGCACGAATCATTCACCGACGGCACCCAGTTGCTGCTGCTGGGCGCCATGGTGATCGGCATGGTGACTGGCGATGCCGGCAAGGCGGCCATGCAGCCGTTCTCGGGCGATCTGTTCAAGGGCATGCTGTGCCTGTTCTTGCTGGACATGGGCCTGTCCACGGCTCGCAACCTGCCTGCGGTGCGCAAGCAGTCGCCATGGCTGCTGGCTTACGCGGTGCTGGGGCCGCTGACGCACGCCAGCCTGGCCCTGGCGCTGGCCTGGCTGCTGCAGGTGCCCACGGGGGATGCCGTGCTGCTTATGGTGCTGGCCGCCAGCGCGTCCTACATCGCGGTGCCTGCCGTGGTGCGCTATGCCATCCCCGAAGCCGACCCGTCGCTGTACGTGAGCCTCTCGCTGGGGGTGACGTTTCCGCTGAACATCCTGGTGGGTATTCCGCTGTACACCCAGATAGTGCAGCGGGTGTGGGGGGGCTGACGAGGCAACGCATTGCGGCCTGCGGCGCGCAGTGCAAAGTGCACGGAGGCGGGCACGGGATCTAGAAGAGGCTCCCCTGCCCTTTCAGCAGTCCCGGCCTGAACTGCCCCAGGTCCAGCCCCTCGCGCTCCCGGTTGAGCCCCAGGCGGCGGCAGGTGTTGGCAAACCGCTGGCGCAGCAGGTCGGCCCAGAGCCCGCTGCCTTTCATGCGGGTGGCAAAGTCGCTGTCATAGGTCTTGCCGGCTGCGCGCTGGGCCCCGGTCAGGGGGTGCAGGTCTTGCACCCTGGCCATGACGCGCGCTGCGCGCTGCGGGTAGTGCACGGCAAGCCACTGTCGAAACAACGCATCCAGCTCCCACGGTAGTCGCAGCACGGTGTAGAACGCGGTGCGTGCACCGGCGTCGCGTGCTGCCTCCAGTACCTGCTCCATGTCTTCGGTGATGAACGGGATCTGGGGCGCCACGCTCACGCCCACCGGCACACCCGCCTCGGCCAATGCACGGATGGTGCGCAGCCGTCGGTGGGGCGCGGCGGCGCGGGGTTCCATGCGGCGAGCCAGCGCAGCGTCGAGTGTGGTGATGGTGATGTACACCGCCGCCAAGCGCTGCGCTGCCAGCGGGGCGAGCAGGTCCAGGTCGCGCTCCACGCCGCTGGATTTGGTGATCAGCGAAAACGGGTGGCGCGCCTCGCGCATCACTTCGATCACGCTGCGCGTGAGCTTCAGGTCGCGCTCCACGGGCTGGTAGCAGTCGGTGGCGGAGCCGATGTTGAGCAAACGCGGCACGTAACGCGGCTGTGCAAGCTCTTGCCGCAACACCTGCGCCACGTTGTGCTTGGCCACGATCTGCGTCTCAAAGTCGAGCCCGGGCGAAAAATTGAGGTAGCTGTGCGTGGGCCGGGCRTAGCAGTAGATGCAGCCGTGCTCGCAGCCCCGGTAGGGGTTCACAGAGAGTTCAAAAAAGATATCGGGCGAGTCGTTGGCGCAGATGGCGCTGCGTGCCGTCTCGAAATGCACGCGGGTGGCGGGTGAGGGGCTGGCGCAGGCTCCCTCGTCGCCCCCGCCCCATGCATCACCCTCTTCAGCCCCCCTGCCGTTCGGGCTGCCACCCTCAGCCGTACCCGTGCCACCCTGCTCCACGCCCTCGGCCCTGCCAAGGGCGCGCGGATGGTTCCACCCATCATCCGCACGTTCGCGCTGGTCTTTGGCAAAGCGGTGGGCCATGGCCGTGGCGGCACCGCGCCCGCGGATGGCCTGCAGCGGAATGCGGATGTCCTGCGGCCGTGCAGGCAGGTCGTCGTCGGGAGGGTCAAGTGAACTCATGGCGATCGAGTGGTGGAGCAGCATGCACGATAAAACTGTTTATTTATACAGTATTTGTCCACCACCTACAAACCCGCCCTCTGGCAAAGCCCCAATTCGGTGCAAAGCCTTGCACCAACTCCTGGCGCACTTCTTGCTTCAACTTGGTGCAAATCTGTGGCGTCGGATGAAAACGCACCAGAGTCGATCAATCACTATCGCGAGGACGTTATGGAAGCACTCAAACAGGGCACGGATGCCTTGTTCATCTTGCTCGGGGCGATCATGGTGTTGGCCATGCACGCCGGGTTTGCGTTTCTGGAGCTGGGCACAGTCCGCAAAAAGAATCAGGTGAATGCACTGGTCAAGATCCTGGTGGACTTTTCGGTGTCCACGGTGGTCTATTTTGTGGTCGGCTACACAGTCGCCTACGGCACGCATTTCTTCATCGGTGCCGAATCGCTGGTGCAGCAAAGCGGCTATGCGCTGGTCAAGTTCTTCTTCTTGCTCACGTTTGCGGCAGCCATTCCAGCCATTGTGTCGGGCGGCATCGCGGAGCGCGCCAAGTTTTGGCCGCAACTGCTGGCAACAGCAGTCATCGTCGGCTTTGTGTACCCGTTTTTTGAGGGTATTGCCTGGAACCAGCATTTTGGTGTGCAGGGCTGGATCAAGGCGCTGACGGGCGAAGAGTTTCACGACTTTGCGGGCTCGGTGGTGGTGCACGCCATGGGCGGCTGGATTGCGTTGCCGGCGGTGATCCTGCTGGGCTCTCGCGCCAACCGCTACCGCAAGGACGGTGCGATCTCGGCCCACCCGCCGTCCAACATCCCTTTCCTGGCGCTGGGCGCCTGGGTGCTGGTGGTGGGCTGGTTCGGCTTCAATGTGATGAGCGCGCAGACCGTGGACAAGCTTTCGGGCCTCGTCGCTGTGAATTCGCTGATGGCCATGGTAGGCGGCACGCTGGCCGCCCTGGTGCTGGGCAAGAACGACCCCGGCTTTGTGCACAACGGCCCGCTGGCGGGTCTGGTGGCCGTGTGTGCGGGCTCGGACCTCATGCACCCGCTGGGTGCGCTGGTGGTCGGCGCGGTGGCCGGGGCCATTTTTGTGCTGATGTTCACCCTGACGCAAAACAAATGGAAGATCGACGACGTGCTGGGCGTATGGCCGCTGCACGGGCTGTGCGGCACCTGGGGCGGACTGGCTGCGGGTATCTTTGGCAGCAAGGCGTTGGGCGGGCTGGGCGGGGTCAGCCTGTCGGCCCAGCTCATCGGCACCGGCCTGGGCGTGCTCTGGGCCCTCGTTGGCGGCGTGGTGGTGTACGGCATCCTCAAGCAGACGGTGGGTATCCGCCTGACACAGGAAGAAGAGTTTGACGGCGCCGACCTGAGCATCCACAAGATCAGCGCCACGCCCGACCGCGAAGTGAGCTGGTAGCCAGCCCAACCGGCGGCGGCCCGGGCCCGGCACCACGCCTGGTGCAAGGCCCAGCCGTCGCCTTGGCGCCCCGTCTGACATCGCCTGGGCCGGCGCACGGCTATACCTGAGCCCTGCGCCCCAGCGGCTCCACGGTCACAATCGCGCCATGTTGTCTTTGCCCTCCTTGTCCTTGACCCTGCCCCTGCGGGCCCRCCCCGGCTGGCTGGGCATGGCGCTGGTGGCGGTTGCCATGGCCCTTGCCGGTTGTGCGGGCCTGCCCAAGGATGTGGACCGCCCGGTGTCGGCAGCCTGGTCGGCCCCTGGCGATACCCCCCTGGGCCAGTTGGTAGCAGCACGCAGGGTCGCCGAAGGGGCGCGGCACGCTTCGGGGTTTGCGCTGCTCAGCGGCCCGCAAGCCGCCTACAGCAGCCGCCTGGCACTGGTGGACGCCGCACAGAAAACSCTSGACCTGCAGTACTACGCCATYCAYGCMGACGCCAGCAGCGAACGCCTGCTGCTCAGCGTGATGGCAGCAGCCCAGCGCGGCGTGCGGGTGCGCGTGCTGCTGGACGACTTCCACAGCACCGGGCGCGATGCGCAGGTGATGCGGCTGGCGTTTGTGCCCAACATCGAGATGCGCATGTTCAACCCCCTCACGGGCGCAAGGGGGTCTCCCATTGGCCRCATGCTGGGCCTGCTGGGCGACTTCTCGCGCGTGCAGCAGCGCATGCACAACAAGCTGTTCATTGCTGACAACGCCATGGCAGTGACCGGGGGCCGCAACCTGGGYGACGCCTATTTCGGCAATGCCGACTCGGGTAACTTTGTGGACCTGGACGTGCTGGCTGCAGGCCCCATCGTGCGGGACCTGTCGCGCAGCTTYGACAGCTACTGGAACAACGAACGCGCCTACCCGGTGCAGTCGCTCATCACACAGGGCGAGCTTGACCACCTGCGCGACAGCATCCGTCTGGCTGACGAAGGGCGAAGACGCCGTGTCGCAGGCCAGGGTGGCACCAGCGCCCCAGACCGCCTGCCGCCCGACATGGGGCCAGGCACCACCGCCGCGCAGCGGGCACGCATCTGGAACTACGAGCCCATGGACCTGGAGCGCACGCCCTTCGTCTGGGCTGCGGCGGCCGTGCTGGTGGACCAGCCTGCCAAGATCCCGGCCGACAGCGCATGGATGGGCAATGGGGCTGCTCTGGCCTTGGCAGCACCGCCGCCGGGCCCAGGCGCCAGCGCCTCCGCAGGGGCGACCCACAGCCCCAAGGCCGCTGCTGCCGCCTTGGTCTCGGGCTCCCGCACGATACCGGCGGCTGACAGCGCGGCAGCCTCCCCACCCCGCGTGCTGCCAACGGCCGATAGCGCCACCGCATCTTCCAACGGCGCGCCACCCGACAGCCCCCGCGCAAGCCCCGAAGCCACCGAGGCCCAAACCGACACCGTGGTGGACGGGCTGTTGCAGCTCATGGGCCAAGCGCGGCGCGACCTGCTCATCATCTCGCCCTACTTTGTGCCGGGGCCGGACATGGAGGCCGCCTTTGCGGCGGCAAGGGCGCGCGGCGTGCGGGTGCGGGTGCTGACCAATTCGCTGGCCTCCAACGACGCGCCCATTGCGCATGCCGGCTATGCCCGCCATCGGCCGCAGTTGCTCGCCATGGGGGTGGAGCTGTACGAGATGCACAGTGAACTGCCAGGGGTGCTGCGGGGAGCGCTGGGCGTATCGGGCAGCATGGGCGGCGGCGCGGGTGCCGTGGGTTCGCAAGGCAGCTCGCGCGCCATGCTGCACTCCAAGCTGATGATCGTGGACGGCCGACTGCTGGCAGTGGGGTCGATGAACCTTGACATGCGCTCGCAGCGGCAGAACACCGAGGTGGCGCTGCTGATCCGCAGCACGGAGCTGTCTCGCCGGGCCCTCACTCAGATCGACACGGCGCTGAAAGAATCCGCGTGGCAGGTGCAGGCCACCGACCAGGGCCTGCGCTGGCGCGCCCCTGAGGGCAGCGGGCTGCCAGACGCCACGACCGAGCCCGACGCCAGTGCCCCGTTGCGGCTGATGCTGCAGCTGCTGGGCCCCCTGGCGCCCGACCACCTGCTGTAGCGGCGTCGTGAGAACCTGTCCTAAGCGCCGTGGGCGCTCTGGGCTTGCGCCTGCAAGTCCACCACCCACGCGGTGATCGCCCGCTGGTCCGTCATGGTGCGCACATGCTGGTACGCCACCTCGGCCTCGGCAAACCGGCGGCGCAACAGGTTAAGCCATTGCTTAAGGCGCCCCGCGCGCTGGCGCGGCTCCAGGTCGTCGCACACCAGCTGCCAGAAGGCGGCCAGGTGTGGCACCAGATCGGCCCACACCACGGTGTCCGTGTCCGGCCGCCCAGCATCGGCAGCGCGAATGGCGCGTGCAAGACCGGGGTCCGCCACGATGCCTCGGCCCAGCATCAGCGCATCGCAGCCCGACACCTCACGGCAGCGCTGCGCGTCGGCCACCGTCCAGATCTCGCCATTGGCCACCACCGGGATGGAGACCGCCGCGCGGATGGTGGGGATGTGCTCCCAGTAGGCCGGTGGGCGGTAGCCGTCGGCCTTGGTGCGCGCGTGCACCACCAGCTCGGCAGCGCCCCCTGCCTGCATGGCCTGGGCACATTCACGCATCAGGTGGATGTCGTTGAACCCGAGGCGCATCTTGGCCGACACCGGCAGGTGCGCCGGCACGGCGCGGCGCACCGCAGCCACTACGGCCGCAATGCGCTCAGGCTCCTGCAGCAGTGCCGCGCCACCGCCGTGGCGGTTGACCACCTTAGCGGGGCAGCCGAAGTTCAGGTCGATCCCCTCGGGGCCCAGCGCCGCCAGGCGCGCGGCGTTCTCGGCCATGCTGACCGGGTCGGAGCCCAGCAACTGGGCCCGCACGGGCACCCCGGCCAAGGTACGGCTGCCGTTGCGCAGCTCGGGCACGTAGCGCAGGAACACCTTGTCGGGCAGCAGGGTGCCGGTGATGCGGATGAACTCCGACACGCAGCGGTCCACGCCGCCCACGCGGGTCAGCACGTCGCGCAGCACAAAATCCAGAAGCCCCTCCATCGGGGCGAGCAGCAAGGTCATCTCAGGGGGACTGCTGGCTCGGTGAGCCCTCTCCGAAAAAAAGAGCCTCCACAGGCACTCAGCAGCGAAAATCAAACAAAAACAGCACCAAGCGCTAGTGCAATATGCCCAAGCAGCTATCAAATAAGGAGCAATTGCGCAGGCATGCGGCGCTTGAGGCAGCGCCAACCAGCCCACGATTGTGATGCAGGACATCCCAAGGGGTCATCACGGCGTCACGCCCGGCTGGTGGAATCGTCGCTCCAGAGACCGACCGCCACGGAGACACCCCATGCTGCTGCAAAAAACCGACAAAGCCCGCCTGGAACTCTCCCCTGGCGTGCGCACCCTGAGCCTGCGCGAACGCTCCCTGCTCCTGCTGGCCGACGGCAAACCGCTGTCAGACCTGCAAGCCATGTACAACGGCATTGGCGCGCAGATTGTCGAGAACCTGATGCGCCAGGGCTACCTGACCGGGCCGGCAGACCTGCCGCCCACGCCGGAGCCCACAGCACCGTCGATCGAGCGCCCGGCACCGGGTGAGTCCCTGCGGTCGCTGGCCGGTGCGCGCATGTACCTGTTTGACACCTGCGAGCGCCTGTTTGCGCGCCGCGACCCTGTGCTGGCACAGCATTTCCGCGAGGCGCTGCGCGCCGCCAAGGACCGCACCAGCATGCTGGACGTGGGCGAAGCCATGTTTGAAGAAGTGGCACTCGCTGCAGGCGCCGAGCGTGCCGCCAGCCTGCGTGAGCGGCTGGACCAGTTGCTGCCCGCAAGCCCGGTGGCTGAAAACTTTGCCACTACGCAGCCTGCGCTGCTGGATTGAGCCGGTCTGTGCGGGTTCAGGCCGCAGCAAGCCGCCACAGAGACGTGACCTCGGCCGCACGCGCAGCGTGCAGCGCATCCTGCGCGTCGGCAGCCTTGGCATGCACCGGCTTCACATCATGGCGGCCACGCACCACCAGGCCCGCCTCGGCAATCCAGGCCAGCAGATGTTCGCGCGGGCGCAGGCCCAGGTGTTCGGCCAAGTCCGACAGGATCAGCCAGCCCTCGCCGCCGGGCTCCAGGTGTGCCGCCAAACTTGCCAGAAAGCCCTTGAGCATGCGGCTGCCTTCGTCGTACACGGCGTGTTCGATGGGCGAGTTGGCGCGCGCCGGCACCCAGGGGGGGTTGCACACCACCAGCGGCGACCGGCCCGGTGGAAACAGGTCCGCTTGCTGCAACTCGACACGGTCGAGCAGCTGCAGGCGCTGCAGGTTCTCGCGCGCACAGGCCAGTGCCCGGGGATCCTGGTCGGTGGCCACCACGCGCTGCACGCCACGGCGCGCCAGCACGGCCGACAACACCCCCGTGCCCACGCCAATATCAAACGCCAGGGCCTTGCTGGGCAAAGGTGCTGCTGCCACCAGCCCCACGTATTCGCCACGCACCGGCGAGAACACACCATAGTGCGGGTGAATGCGGTTGAGCGGCGGGGCACCCAGCGCAGGGATTTCGACCCCTTTCTTGCGCCATTCATGCGCGCCCACCAGCCCCAGCAGCTCGCGCAGCGTGGCCACCGAGCGCTCGCCGGTCGCAGGCCCCCAGGCCTCTGTGCAGGCCTGGCGCCAGTCGGGCGCGCGACGCAGCGCAATGCTGTAGTCCCCCTCCAGCGGGATCAGCACCGACGCCAGCACCCGCGCGCGCTGCGCTTGTGCCTGGCGGTGCAGGTGAAACGCTTCGGCCGCCGTGGCCGCCGCCAGTTTCTGGGACGCCCTTGCAGCCGCCTTGCGGGGCTTCTTGTCGGCCCGGCGCATCAGCGCTTGCAGCAGGTGCCGCGCGTTCTGGAAATCACCCTGCCACAGCAACCCCGTCCCCTCACAGGCCATGCGGTAAGCCGTGTCGGCGGCCAGCGTGTCGTCAGCCCCCTCTACCCGGCGCGGCGCGGAGGCGCCACTCTCGGAGCGCCACAGGGCTTGCTGGGGCTGGCCCTGGTGGGTCCAGTGGATGGTGGAAGGATTTGTTGGCATCAGAGTCTGACAGTGCCGCGCACAGTCCGTAGTGTGGGAAACAGGCGCGCGGCAGGCCGGGGATGCCGAGCAAGGGCCGCCCCGCAGCGAAGGCATCGTCCCCCTGCCCGCGCAGCGCAGCGAAGCAAGAGCGGAGGGAACGAGCGCAGCGGCGCAGGGGGGTGTCGTCGCACTTTATGCGTTGATCGGGCGCTTCAGGCGCACTTCTTCGATCTTCACGCCGCCGATCACGGCGGTCTTGGCGGTGGACAGCTCGCGCTTGAAGCCGGCCAGCTCATGAAAGCGCAGCGCGCGCTCGTTGCGCAGCGGCACCCAGGCGGTGACATTGGTGCAGCCTTCTTCTTGCAGGCCATCACGGGCGGCGTCCCACAGGGCCAGGCCTACGCCCTGGTTCCAATGGGTGGGGGCCGCGTAGATGGCCCAGATTTCACCAGTGGTGGGGCGGGACTTTTCATCGCGCGAGCGGTCGTAGCCGACAAAGCCGACGATCTTCTCGCCATCGACCGCCACCTGGACCTGGGGCTCGCAATATTCAATGGCCTCGCGCCAGTAGGCCTGGCGCTTTTCGACCGACATAGATTTCAACTGCTCGTCTGGCACCAGTCCTTTGTAAGCCTCTTGGGCAGAGACAGTGTGGATCTGGGCGATGGCTTTGGCATCGCGAAGCGTAGCGGGACGAACCTGGATACTTGACATGAAAAAACCGAACGAAAACGGGGAATGAAAAAACAAAAGGACCGGCATTGTCGCCGCAAACGGTTTTTCCACCCTGACAGGCGGGTAGCGCAGCCCTGTCGGTCACGCCTCCCTGCCTCGCTTTTCGCCCCCCACGCCCCGCATGCGCAGGGGCCCGCAGCCGACCCTCAGGCCATGACCATGGCGCCCGACAAGGCGCTCCCCGCAGCCGCAGTGGCCGCTGCCGCTGCGCGCTGCACCATCGCGCGCTTGTTGCGGGGGCGGGGCACATGCACTGCCGGTGGGGCGCCGTTGATGGCCGCGAGGCTGAGCACCAGGGTGACGGTGCGCGAACCGCCATCGCGGTCTTCGCTGGCATACGCGCGGTAGCTGCCGTTGCCCTGGCCATGGCTGCGCTGCACCGTATGGAACGCCACCCGCGCCCCCGTCACCCGGTGGCCGCCAAAGGGCAGCACCCGCAGGCGCGCGTCGCGGTCCAGTGCCAGGCCCAGGTTGCCCGGCCGGTTGATCAGGTCGGTGCGGATGCCACGCCAGGTCTGCCCAGCGTCGGCCGAGAACTGCCAGGTGCCAGCCTGGGCGTCCAGGTGCTCGATCACCACGCCGGCTGCCGCCAGCATGTCGGGGCAGTGCTCCTGCACGATGAGCGCCACGCTGTTGCCCCCCAGGCCCGTGCCCGCATGGGCTGCGCCAGGGTTGGCCGCGGGTCGTCGTTCGCTGTGGTGCAGGCCTGCTTCGGAGGTGCTGGCGCCATGGGTGTGTGCATTGATCGTCATGGGAACCCTTTGAAAACGGAGAGTGGTTACGAAGGTTTGCGCATTGGTGCGCACCCAAAGTGCTTTTCAATGCTTGACGGAAAGTCTAGAAAGTGCACATCCGTGCGTCCATCGCACAAATGGACTAGCCCGCAACACCCGGTTGTGCGCAATACTTGCCTGTATGACTGCCCGTCTTTTGCTTGTGGATGACCACACCCTGTTCCGCACGGGGCTACGCCTGATCGTGCAGGACCACCCCAGCGTGGGCAGCATTGCCGAGGCCGGATCGATCGCCGATGCCTGCGCACTGCAGCAGGCGGAGATCGACCTGGTCCTGCTGGACATCCAGTTGCCCGGCATGAGCGGGCTGGACGGCCTGCGACTGTTGCGACAGGCGTGCCCCCGGGCGCGCATCGTTCTGGTGTCGGCCAGCGTGGCACCCGATGCCATCCACGAAGCGCGCGCGCGCGGGGCCGATGGCTTTTTGCCCAAGTCCGCCAGCGCCGAGGACATCCTAGAGGCCATCAGCTGCGCACTGTCAGGCCAGCCGTGTTTTCCGATCAACAGCGGCAACAGCGCCACCGTGCGGGGGCCCGACACGCCATCCCTCACGGCGCGGCAACTGGATGTGCTGTCGCTGCTGTGCACGGGCAGGCCCAACAAGGTGATCGCCCGCGACCTGGGGCTGAGCGAGAACACGGTGCGTGTGCATGTGGCGGCCATCTTTGCGCAGCTGGGCGTCAACAGCCGCAGCGCTGCGCTGCTGGCGGCCCAGCGCCTGGGCCTGTCCACCCCGCAGCTTCATGACCCCCTCTGAAACCAGTCCGCTGCCCCTCGAACCGGTGATACCACCCACACGCTGGGGCTGGCCGGTGTGGGAGCGCGACGAGGTCCTGCGCGAACAGGTAGCCCTGCTGCGACAGAACTTTCCGATGACGCTGCTGGCATCGCTGGCCACGGCCCTGGGCACGCTCTGGGTCATGGCCCGCGTGGCAGACACGCAGGCCATTACGGTATGGCTGGTCTCGCACACGCTGGTGGTGGCCGGGGTGTACCTCACGCTGCGCAGCATTGCACCGTTTGTGAATCCTGCGCCGCAGGCCGCGCGCAAGCTCATCGCCTGCATGGCGGCCATGGGCCTGAGCTGGGGCAGCCTGGGCTATGTGGTGCTGTACTGGGGCAACTCCGACAGCGTCATCTACGCCATCGGCATCATCAGCACCGTCTCGTCGGGAGCGCTCGGGCTCGGCGCGCCGCTTTACCGGGCCTACGTCACCTACCTCACCAGCGCCATCGGCGGCGTGATGCTGTCAGTGGCGTTGGCGGGTGGGCCCGTGATGTGGCCTGCGCTGTTCCTGACCGGGGTGTATTACGCGCTGACCTGCCTGCAGGCACGCACGGCCGACCGTGCCACAAGGCGCAGCATTGCGCTCAAGCTGGAAAACGAACGCCTGGTCAGCCAGCTGCGGGCCGAATCGCAGCGGGCCCTGGCGGCACAGGAGGCCGCCGAGCAGGCCGACCGCGACAAATCCCGCTTTCTGGCGGCTGCCAGCCATGACCTGCGCCAGCCCTTGCATGCCATGGGTCTGTTTCTGGAATCGCTGCACCGCAGCCCGCTCAATGACCACCAGCGCACCGTGCTGAAACACGCACATGCCGCGTCTGGCGCTGCGGCCGAGATGCTCACCACCTTGCTCGACTACTCCCGGCTGGAGGCCGGCGTGGTCAAGGTGCGGCCAGCCGCGTTTGCGGTGCAGCCCCTGCTCACCGCGCTGGAGCAGGAGTTTGGCGTGCAGGCCGACACGGCCGGCCTGGTGTACCGCACCCGCGAGACCTCTGCCGCCGCGTTTGCCGACCGCTCCCTGGTCGGCCTGGTGATGCACAACTTCATCTCCAACGCCCTGCGCTACACCGCCCAGGGCGGTGTACTGATTGCCTGCCGCACGCGCGGAAAACGGCTGGCGCTGGAGGTGTGGGACACCGGGGCGGGTATCCCCGAGCACCAGTGGGAACACATCTTCAAGGAGTTCCACCAGCTCGGTAACCCGGAGCGTGACCGCCGCAAAGGCCTGGGCCTGGGCCTGGCCATCGTGCAGCGCCTGGCGCGTGAAATGCGGACCTCCGTGGAGTTGCGCTCGCAGCCTGGCAAGGGGTCTGTCTTCAGGCTGTGGCTTGACCGCTGGCAGGGAGCGCTGGAGGACGATGCCACCACACCCCAGGACGGCCGCAGCCTGGTAGGCCTGAAGGTGCTGGCCATCGACGATGACGAGGCCGTGCGCCTGGGCATGCAGTCATTGCTGCAAAGCTGGGGCTGCCAGTGCATGACGGCAGAATCCAGCGCAGACGCCCTGGAAGTCCTGGAGGACGTGACGCCCGACATCATCATCACCGACTTCCGTCTGCGCCATGAAGAAACCGGCAAACAGGTACTGCAGGCGCTGCGAGCCTACCTGGGAACCAACGTGCCCGCGATCATCATGACGGGTGACACCTCGCCCCAGCGCCTGCGCGACGCGCAGTCCACCTCCGCGTTGCTACTGCACAAGCCGGTGTCCACCGGCCAGCTGCGCGATGCGATGGTGCAGCTCATCACCCAACCGCCGCTGCCTGCTGCCATGGTGGACGACGAACCGGAAGACGGTCAGACAGCACCCGGGCAACTCACACAAAGCACTACAACCAGTGGCGCAGCAGCCCCATGACCTGGTCGAACTTGGCCCCATAGGGCGGATAGAACAGCGAGCCCATGGCCCAGCGCGACTGCACCAGCACCGACTTCTGGTGACAGAAGCGCAGGAACCCCTGCTCACCGTGGTAGGCGCCCCAGCCACTGTCCCCCACACCGCCAAACGGCAGGTTGTCGTGCGCAATGTGCATCAGCGTGTCGTTCACCGTCACCCCACCGCTGACGGTGCGGCGCAGCACATCGTCGCGCACGGCCTCGCTCTGGCCAAACCAATAAAGCGCCAACGGGCGGGGCCCGCTGTTGATGTGGGCAATGGCATCGTCCAGCCGCTCGTACGAGATCACGGGCAGGATGGGACCAAAAATTTCCTCCTGCATGAGCTGCATTTGCGACGTGGCACCAAACACCAGCGTGGGCAGCATCTGGCGGCTTGCACCGTCGCCCAGCGTTCCCACGGTGGGCACCACAGGTTTGCCGTCGCTAGGGTCGATGGTGTGCACCTCTGCCCCTTGTGTTTGCGCCTGCTGCAGCATCGTGCGCAAGCGGGCATGGTGGCGGGGCGTGATGATGGAGGCGTAGTCTGCGTTGCCCTCGATGGTGGGGAACAGGCGCGCCACTGCGGCCCGGTAAGCCTGCGCAAACTCGCCCTCACGTCCACGCGGCAGCAGCACATAGTCGGGGGCAATACAGGTTTGCCCCGCATTGAGCAGTTTGCCGTGCGCAATCTTGAGAGCCGCATCCGCCATGTCGCAATGGCCGTCGATGATGCAGGGCGACTTGCCGCCCAGCTCCAGCGTGGTCGGTGTCAGGTTCTGCGCCGCCGCCTGCGCCACCTTGCGGCCCACCGCCGTGGAGCCTGTGAACACCAGATGGTCGAAAGGCAACGAGGCAAACAAGGCGGACAGGTTGGCATCTCCCTGCACCACACAGAATTCGTCGGGGGAAAAGAACTGCGCCACCAGTAGCGCCAATTGGGCCGAGGTATGGGGCGTCAACTCGCTGGGCTTGAGCATCACGCGGTTGCCCGCTGCCAGCGCGGTGATGGCGGGTGCCAGGGCCAGTTGCACCGGGTAATTCCACGGTGCAATCACCCCCACCACCCCCATGGGCTGGCGCTGGATGAAAGCGTGGGCCGGCTGAAGGTGAATCGGCGTATGCACCTTTCGGGGCTTGACCCACTTTGCCAAGTGGCGCAGCGTGTGCGACAGCAAGGTGCGCAGCACCAAGAAGTCTGCCACCTCCGTGAGGCGGGGTGACCGCATGCCAAAGTCGGCCTGCACGGCCGCCGCGAGCACAGGCCCATTCTCATCGAGCAACTTGCGCAAGCGCAGCAAACGCTCTCGCCGCACGAGCAGCGGCACGTCCACGTGCGCACGGCTGGCCTGGAACTGAAGATCGAAATGTGCGCGGATATCGGCTGGTGTCATGGATGGATGATAGGAGACACCCCGATGGGCGCGTCACAAAAAGGCAGACGCCCTAGGGTTGATGCCCGTTGGCTTACGCTCGTACCACGGGACTCTCACGAGATGGGGTTGGTTGCAGCCAAAGTGCAGCGGCCGTCACTGCCACATCAACGGACTTCGCGTGCTTCTACGTCAGTGACCTGTGCCGCCCCCGGCAGGATGCCGCCACGGCGCGATGCGGTGGCGTCTTCACTGGCGGCTTCAGGCGCACTATTGCCGCGGCGGCCAGCAGACCACCGCTGCGTAGACCGAAAGACCGTGCTGAAGCCTGTGCGTGGGTCCACACCCATCACCCACGGCGTCACCGGTCGTCCTGTCAGGCGCGCCCAGCCTGCACGCAGCACCCACACCAGCGCAAGCAATATGGCCGCGACCAAAAGGCTGGCAAACAGGACCAACCCCATGGCAATGACGACCAGCCGCAACAGAAGGCTCACGGCACCCGCAACAAAATCATTCAAACGACACCTCTCCTTCACAACTTGGGATGCAGATTGCGGTGCTGAATCAAACCGCAACCGCTTCCCGAGCCCACATCACTCTTGCGGGGCGACTCCGAACTGGAACACACCAGGCTCCAGGACAGGGTTGACGGTGACCGGAATCACACTCTTGGGTGGGAATCGCCCTTCCAGCAACAGCTTGGACAGCGGATTCTCTATGCGCTGCTGGATCGCCCGCTTGAGCGGCCGTGCGCCAAACACGGGGTCGAACCCCACCTTGGCCAATTCTGCCAAGGCAGCGTCGGACACCTGCAACTCCAAATCCATCTTCGCCAACCGGGATTGCAACAGCTGCAGCTGGATCTTGGCGATCGAGGCAATTTGCTGGGCATCCAGCGCATGGAACACCACGGTCTCRTCRATGCGRTTCAGGAACTCAGGCCGGAAG
>NZ_JBGFFF010000079.1:0-22788 GCF_056175785.1 Acidovorax sp. LjRoot204 | reverse complement strand
GCCCCTGTGGCCCCGCGTGCTGCGGCCGCTGGCGGGTGGGCACACCCGCGTGCCCCTGCTGGGCCGCACGCTGGCGCACCCCATCCTGCTCGCACCCGTGGCCTTCCAGCGCCTGGCGCACCCCGACGGCGAACTGGCCATGGCCTATGCCGCAGCGGCGCTGGGCGCGGGCGTGGTGCTCAGCACCCAGGCCAGCGTGTCGCTGGAGAGCGTGGCCCAGGCCGTCCTGCCCGACCCGGGGCGCGGCCCGCTGTGGTTTCAGCTCTACCTGCAGCCGGACCGAGGCTTCACCCAGTCTCTGGTGCAGCGTGCCGAAGCGGCCGGCTATGAGGCCCTGGTGCTCACGGTGGATGCCCCCACCAGCGGCGTGCGCGACCGCGAACGGCGTGCGGGCTTTCGGCTTCCGCCCGGCGTGGGCCCCGTCAACCTGGCAGGCCTGCAGGCACCCGCGCCTTCCGCGTTGGGCCCCGGCCAGAGTGCCTTGTTCGACGGCCTGCTCCACCATGCGCCCACGTGGGACGACATCGCGTGGCTGCAGTCCATCACCCGGCTGCCGGTGCTGCTCAAGGGCGTGCTGCACCCCGCCGACGCGCGCCAAGCCGTGTCGCTGGGCGCTGCGGGCCTCATCGTGTCCAACCATGGCGGGCGCACGCTGGACACGGCCCCTGCCACCGCCACCGCGCTGCCCCGTGTGGTGCAGGCCGTGCAGGGCAAGGTGCCGGTGCTGGTGGACGGCGGCATCCGGCGCGGCACCGATGTGCTCAAAGCCATGGCGCTGGGCGCCTCCGCCGTGCTGGTGGGGCGCCCCGCCGTGTGGGGCCTGGCCAATGCAGGCGCTGCGGGCGTGGCCCATGTGCTGCGCCTGCTGCGCGACGAGCTGGAGGTCGCCATGGCCTTGACCGGCTGCGCCACCCTTGCCGAAGCGACTTCCGCGCTGTTGGACGGCCACGACGAGCCCGCCGCGGGCGCGATCTGAGGCCCGGGGTATCGGCAGCTCCACACGGGCAGGTGCGCCTTCCCCCTGTCGGCAGGAATGATTTATTGCAAATGCGATAGATTCGTATTTATAATCTCAATCATCCTTTCAACAGCCAGCCACACTGCCTGCCGCCATGATCGTCTGTGTTTGCCGCCGGGTTTCGGACCGTGAGATTGCCCGCCATGCCCGTGCCGGCATGAGCTTCGATGAGATCCAGTTCGAACTGGGCGTGGCCACCCAATGCGGATGCTGCGAAAGCTGCGCCCGCGACGTGGTGGCGCAGTGCAGTGTCTCGAACCCGGTAGCCGCCTTGCGCAACGATGCGGCGCCGCAGACGATCCAGCTTGCCAGCTCCATCCTGGAAAGCAAGTCATGGAACTCCTCTCTACCCTCGCAGGCAGCCTGATCCTGGTCGCAGGTTCGGCCTGGTGGATCTTTCGCAAATAATCCGGGTTTACCCGGCAACGTCCGCCCTATGCTAGGGGCGGCGCTGCCCTTCCTTTCTTTTTATGTCTCACCCTGATCGTTTCGCCCCCCCTGGCGGTGTGAGCCGCAATGCCGTGATCGTCGGCTCCGTGGTGGCGCTGCATGTGGCGGGCATCTGGGCCCTGCAGTCCGGCCTGGTGCGCAAGGCGGCCGAGGTGATCGTGCCGGCCGAACTGCTCAGCGAATTCATCGCGCCGCCCGCCCCGCCCAAGGTCACCCCGCCGCCACCGGCACCACCGCCCCCTCCCAAGCCAGCGCCCAAGGCCGCGCCGCGCCCGGCACCGATGCCCGTCGCCATTGCCGACCCCACGCCAGCGCCCAATGCCCCCACCGGCATCACCACGCCCCAGCCGCCCGCACCGCCCATCGAGGCCCCCGTGGCGCCCCCGGCCCCCGCGCCTGCGCCACCGGCGCCACCCGCACCACCCAAGATCGAGCTGCCGTCCAGCGACGCGGCCTATCTCAACAACCCCAAGCCCAGCTACCCCGCCATCAGCAAACGCATGGGCGAGCAAGGCAAGGTGGTGCTTAGGGTGCTCATCGGCACCGATGGCGTGCCGCAAAAGGTCGAGGTCAACAAGTCCAGCGGCTTTGACCGGCTGGACCGCCAGGCCCAGGACGCCGTGATGCGCTGGCGCTTTGTACCCGGCAAACGCAACGGCGTGCCCGAGGCCATGTGGAACCTCGTCCCCGTCAACTTTGTTCTCGAATAAACCAATCACCGCTCAGGGAGTTTTCATGGAATCGCAATTCGGCATCGCCAACGTCTGGATCCAGGGTGACTTTGTCACCCGCGCCGTCGCCATCCTGCTGCTGGCCATGTCGCTGGCCTCGTGGATCGTCATCCTCATCAAGGCACTGGACATCATCAAGTTCAAAAAACACGCCCGCGCCGCCCAGGACTTCTGGCACAGCGAGGACTTTGCCGCGGGCCTGACCAAGCTAGGCGCCGACCCGACCAACCCCTTCCGCCACCTGGCGCTGGAAGGCCGCGAAGCCACCGCCCACCACCGCAACACCAAGGCCCACCTGCACGACAGCCTGGACGTGAGCGACTGGGTCACCCGCTGCCTGCGCAACTGCATCGACGAGTTCACCGCCCGCCTGTCCTCGGGCCTGGCCATCCTGGCGTCGGTGGGCTCCACCGCCCCGTTCATCGGCCTGTTCGGCACCGTGTGGGGCATCTACCATGCGCTGCTGGCCATCGGCACCTCGGGCCAGTCCACCATCGACAAGGTGGCCGGCCCCATCGGTGAAGCGCTGATCATGACCGCGCTGGGCCTGGCCGTGGCCATCCCGGCGGTGCTGGGCTACAACGCGCTGGTGCGCGGCAACAAGTCCATCCTGAATGGCCTGAACAGCTTTGCCCATGACCTGCACGCCTACTTTGTGACCGGCGCCCGCGTGAACGCTGGAGAGCCCGGCAAGGTGCTGCCCATGAAGAAAGGCGGCTAAGCCATGGCCTTTGGAACCCAAGACGACACCGATGACGTGATGAACGAGATCAACATGACGCCCCTGGTGGACGTCATGCTGGTGCTGCTCATCATCTTCATCATCACCGTGCCGGTCATGAAACACGCGGTGAACGTGGACCTGCCCCGCGCCACCAACCAGCCCGAGAACGTCAAGCCCGAGACCGTGCGCCTGTCGGTGTCGGCCGATGGCAAGTTCTTCTGGAACGAGTCCCAGGTGTCGGAAGAAGAACTCTTCCCCCGCCTGCAGGCCGAAGCCGCCAAGGAGCCCCAGCCGGACCTCCACATCCGTGGCGACAAGAACGTGCGCTACGAATTTGTGGCCCAGGCCATGGCGGCCGCGCAACGCGCTGGCGTGCGCAAGATCGGGTTTGTAACCGACCCGCAGGGCCAGTAAAGACACGGCGAAAGTCACCGGCCCGGTCCCTGCCCATCTTGGCCAGCCCACCCGTCGTGGGCGCGCTAGCGGGCACCAGGGAACGCAGGGCCAGTGCAGCGGGCTCGCAGCCCCCTGCACTGCGCCCAGGGCGCACGAACCCTTGCCCCGCGCCCCAGGGCGCTGCTCAAAGCCTCGCCCTTGCATCGGATGCAGGGCGGAACCAAGAACAAAAAGAAACACACCGTTCGCTTGACTTGTAATTGCGAATCGTTATCATTAACAAAACGCACTGCAATGACCCAGGAAAACTCCATGCAAGCCTCCCTGACCTCCGCCCCGCTCCGCTGCGCCGTGCCAGCTGACTCCGCAGACGCCTCGGCATCTGGCGAGGCCCCGTTGTCCGGTGCGCATTGCGCCACTGCTGCACTGGACAGCAGCGTGCTGCTGCAAGGGCACAAGACCGTCGCCATCAGCCACAACGGCTCGGTGTACCGCCTGCAGGCCACCAAGCTGGGCAAGCTCATCCTGACCAAATAGTTTCATCGTGGGGCGACTCCCGGGCTTGCAACAAGCTCGCAAGGGTCGTTTTTGCCAGCCAACGGGTTTGCTCCCGCGTAGCCAGGCTTTTTTTGCCGCCCCCGATCCTGCCAACAAAAAACCGGCCCACAGGCCGGTTTTTTCATGCTCCCAGAGGGTTTTGAAGCGTTTTCAGCCCCATGCGCTAGTGGAACATGCGCTTGCAGATATCAAAATAATAGCAACCACACTCCCTGCCGGGAGCCCCCGAATCAGAGGCCCAGGGCTGCAATGCCCGCGCGGGCGATCTGTGCATCTTCGGTGGACTTCACGCCGCTCACGCCCACCGCACCCAGGCACTGGCCGTCCTTCATGATCGGCACGCCGCCTTCGAGCAGGCCGTCAATGGTGGGCGCGCTCAGGAACGAGGTACGGCCGCCGTTGATCACGTCCTCGTAGACCTTGCTTTCGCGGCGGCCCAGAGCGGCCGTGCGGGCCTTGGAAGGAGCGATGTGCGATGACACGGCTGCGGCACCGTCCAGGCGCTGCAGCCACAGCAGGTGGCCGCCATCGTCCACGATGGCGATGGTCACAGCCCAGTTGTTCTTGAGGGCCTCGGCTTCAGCGGCGGCGGCCACGGCCTTGACGTCGGCCAGTTCGAGTTCGTGCTTGGTTTTCATGAAAGGATCCGAAAGTGGGAGAGGAAACCGGGCCGCACAGGCCGCCCCGGCACGCAAAGAGAGCCGAGCATACCGGCATCCCCGGCGCCGTTGCCCCCAGCCAGGGTGAAAGTATCCTTACCAAAAGTAGGTGACCGGGTGCGGTCATTGCAAAGCAAAAAAGCATCACCACCTAGAATTTGTGATGTCTGCGTCGTGCAGGCCAACAAGGAGAGACACAAGATGAATGACCAAGTCACCACCCTGGGCCACTCTGCGGGCTATGGCATCTCGCAGGAAGAGCGCCACAAGGTGCTTCGCAATACTTACTGGCTGCTCGCGCTGAGCATGATCCCCACGGTGCTGGGCGCCTGGATCGGCGTGGCCACCGGCATCACCCGCTCGCTGAACGGCGGCCTGGGCCTGATCGTGTTCCTGGGCGGCGCGTTCGGGTTCATGTTCGCCATCGAAAAGACCAAGCGCTCGGCCGCAGGCGTGCCGGTGCTGCTGGCCTTCACGTTCTTCATGGGCCTGATGCTGTCGCGCATGATCGGCATGGTGCTGGGCTTCAAGAACGGCACCGACCTCATCATGACGGCCTTTGCCGGCACGGCCGGAGTGTTCTTCGTGATGGCCAGCCTGGCCAGCGTCATCAAGCGCGACCTCTCGGGCATGGGCAAGTGGCTGATGGTGGGCGCGCTGGTGCTCATGGTCGGCGGCATCATCAACGTGTTCGTCGGCTCTGGCGTGGGCATGATGGTGATCTCGATGCTGGCCATCGGCATCTTCAGCGCCTACATGCTGTATGACCTGAAGCAGATCCTGGACGGCGGCGAAACCAACTACATCAGCGCCACGCTGGCCCTGTACCTGGACATCTTCAACGTGTTCCAGAGCCTGCTGGCCCTGCTGGGCATCATGGGCGGCGAGCGCGACTGAGCCCTGCCAGTCCCTTGACCTCCATCAAAAGGCTCCCTCGGGAGCCTTTTTTGTGGGTCGCGCCCCAGGATCAAGCCTCAATAGCGCGGCCAGTGTGCCGATAATGCAAGTACATGTATCCACAAAGCCCTTCCACCGCATTGCGCCTGATGGTTCTGGCGGGCCTGTTGCTGCTTGCAGGCTGCGACAAGATCCCGGGCCTGGGCCCTGACCCGCGCGTGGCCCAACGCGATGCCGAGGCCAAGGCCATCGGCGGTGCCTGCCGACACGCACTGCGGGGGCTGGAAGACTGCTACACCCTCAACCCCAAGGCCTCCAAGGCCTCGGTGTTTGCGGGCTGGAAGGACATGGACGCCTACATGCGTGAGAACAAGATCGAGGGCACGCCCTCGGTGCTGGGCAAGGTGGAAAAGCCCGAACGCAGCGAACGCGCGCCCGACATCGAAACCGAACCCCGCGACCCCGCAGCCAGCCGCAACCGCAGCTGATATTGCGCGGGGGAGGCAAGGCCGCGGGACGAGGGCTGCGCCCTCCCCTTCCTGAAGCCTCTTTCTGGCAACCGGACTCAGACCCGCTCGAACACCGCCATGCTCTCCACATGGGCCGTGTGCGGGAACATGTTGATCATGCCCGCCGCCGTGCACCGGTAGCCGGCCAGATGCACCAGCAGCCCAGCATCGCGCGCCAGGGTGGCTGGGTTGCAGCTCACGTACACAATGCGCTTCGGGGGCATCCAGCCTTCGGCCCCTGCAGGCAAGGGGCCAGCGCCCTCGGCGCCAATGCGGGCCTGTTCAATGTCCGCCAGCGCCTTGGCCAGCGCAAACGCCCCCTCGCGTGGTGGGTCCACCAGCCACTTGTCGGCAGTGCCGTCGGCCACCAGCATCTCGGGCGTCATCTCGAACAGGTTGCGCGCTACAAAATCCGTAGCTGCCAGTGCTTTATGGTCTGGCGCCTGGGCCTGATTCAGTGCATAGTTCTCACGCGAGCGGGCCACCAGGGCCTCGCTGCCCTCGATGCCCAGCACCTCGCGCGCCTGCGTGGCCAGGGGCAGCGTGAAATTGCCCAGGCCACAGAACCAGTCGATCACGCGTTCGTGGGGCTGCACGTCCAGCAGGCGCAGCGCGCGGCTCACCAGCACGCGGTTGATGTGCGGGTTCACCTGGGTGAAGTCCGTGGGCTTGAAAGGCATGGTGATGCCGAAGTCTGGCAGTGCGTACGACAGCTGCTCGCCGCCTTCGTCCAGCAGCTTCACCGTGTCCGGGCCCTTGGGCTGCAGCCACCATTGCACATGGTGCTCCGCCGCAAAGGCGCGCAGCCGGGCGATGTCATCGGTGCTCAGCGGCTTCAGGTGGCGCAGCACCAGCGCGGTCACGGTGTCACCGCAGGCCAGCTCGATCTGTGGGCAGGTGTCGCGGGCATCCAGGCTGGCAATCAGTGCCCGCAGGGGCATCAGCATGGCATCGACATGCGGGGGCAAGATCTTGCAGGTCTGCATGTCGGCGATGTAGCGGCTCTTGCGCTCATGAAAGCCCACCAGGACCTGGCCCTTCTTGATCACGTGGCGCACCGCCAGGCGGGCGCGGTAACGGTAGCCCCAGGCGGGCCCCTCGATGGGACGCAGCATGGTCTCGGCCTTGACCTTGCCCAGGTGCCAGAGGTTGTCTTCCAGCACCCGCTGCTTGACGGCCACCTGGGCGCCCACGTGCAAGTGCTGCATCTTGCAGCCGCCACAGGCACCTGCGTGCAGGCCAAAGTGGGGGCAATCCGGCCGCACGCGCTGGGACGACTCGCGGTGGATCGCTACCAGGCTGGCCTGCTCCCAGTTGTTCTTCTTGCGGTGGGTGTTGGCGGTGACCAGCTCGAATGGCAGGGCACCATCGATAAAGACCACCTTGCCGTCGGGCTTGCGGGCAACGCCCTGGGCGTCCAGGTCCATGGACTGCACGTGCAGCCAGCCTTCGGGCAGGTCGCTTTGGGAATTCTGCTCGGTGGGTTCAAACGAGGGGGATAGTTCTTTCGGTTCGCTCATCCCCCGATTGTCTCAGGCGCGGCACGCCCACTGGCCGCACCCCTGCGAACTGTCCGTTTCAGCCCCGGTCAGCGCGCGCAGGCCGCATGCCCCCGGGCGCGGACACGGCCGTGAGTGGCAGCTTGTTGATGGTGAGTTCGCAGCCAAAGTTGTCGGGCGAAAACACGAGGGTCGAGCCCGGGGCCACCAGGGGCAGGGTTTCGTGGATCTGCCGTGACATGTCTACCGGCGGCACCTGAGCGCGGTACACGATGTCCTTGTCAGGGCCATAGACGACGTAGCAGGATGCAGCGGCCGTCTGGCTGAACAGGGCAGCCACCAGGGCTGCGGCGGCATAGGGGAAAGCGGTCGTCATGGTATGGCTCCTCATGCAAGCAGATCTGCAGAGAATTATGCGGGCTTCTGCCAGCACCGCCAATCCGGTGTGCGGTGTGGGGTTAGCGCAGGTACAGGTGGTTGGTGTGCTTGACCTCTTCCATCACCGCATAGGTCCGCGTCTCGCGCACGCCGGGCAGTTGCCACAGCACATTGCCCGCAAACACGCGGTAGGCATTCATGTCGGCCGATCGCGTCTTGAGCAGGTAGTCAAACCCGCCCGCCACCATGTGGCATTCCATGATCTCAGGGTGCACCTGTACGGCAGCCTTGAACTGGTCGAACACATTGGGCGTAGTGCGGTCGAGCAGCACCTCCACAAACACCAACATGCCCGCGCCCAGCTTGAGCGGGTTGAGCCGCGCCTCGTAGCCCAGGATGAAGCCATCGCGCGTAAGGCGCTGCACGCGCGCCAGCACGGCGGTGGGCGACAGGGCCACCGCCTCGGCCAACTTGAGGTTGGCAATGCGGCCGTCCTCCTGAAGGATTGACAGTATCTTGCGGTCAATCCGGTCCAGATCGGGTTCTGTTTGCATATCGATTAGAGTTTTATTCGGCTTCAACGCCAATTTTCGATCATTTATTCATTGCCAACCCAAGGATCATCGCCAATAACGCGCCCAACTAACACTTCCCACCGTGTTGGGCCCACCAAATCCCTGAAAGACACCGCCATGACGCAGCCCTCCGCCCCGTTTGCCGACTTCGCTCCCCGCACCCCGCTGAGCAACCCGCTGCGCGCCGCCATCACCGCCGCCACCCGCCGCCCCGAGCCCGAGGCCCTGGCCCCGCTGCTGGCCCAGGCCCGCCTGCCTGCCGATCAAGCGGCGTCCGCCGAGCAATTGGCGCTGCGCATTGCCAAGGCGCTGCGCGAACGCAAGGCCAGCGCCGGGCGCGCAGGCATCGTGCAGGGGCTGCTGCAGGAGTTTTCGCTGTCGTCGCAAGAAGGCGTGGCGCTGATGTGCCTGGCCGAGGCCCTGCTGCGCATCCCCGACAAGGCCACACGCGATGCGCTGATCCGCGACAAGATCAGCCACGGCCAGTGGGATGCCCACCTGGGCAAAAGCCCCTCGCTGTTCGTCAACGCTGCCACCTGGGGCCTGCTCATCACCGGCAAGCTGGTGGCCACGCACAGCGAAGGCAGCCTGGGCAACTCGCTCAGCCGCCTGATCGGCAAGGGCGGCGAGCCGCTGATCCGCAAGGGCGTGGACATGGCGATGCGCATGATGGGCGAGCAATTTGTGACCGGTGAAACCATCGACGAAGCCCTGCGCAACGCCCGCACGATGGAGGCCGAGGGCTTTCGCTATTCGTACGACATGCTGGGTGAGGCCGCGCTGACCAGCGAAGACGCCAAGCACTACTACGCCTCTTACGAGCAGGCCATCCACGCGATTGGCAAGGCCTCTGCCGGGCGCGGCATTTACGAAGGGCCTGGCATCTCCATCAAGCTCTCGGCCCTGCACCCGCGCTACAGCCGCGCACAGTTTGGCCGCGTGATGGACGAGCTGTACCCGCTGGTGTTGCGCCTGACCGCGCTGGCCAAGCAGTACGACATTGGCCTGAACATCGACGCCGAAGAAACCGACCGCCTGGAGCTGTCGCTGGACCTGCTGGAGCGCCTGTGCCACGAGCCCACCCTGGCGGGCTGGAACGGCATTGGCTTTGTCATCCAGGCCTACCAAAAGCGCTGCCCGTTCGTCATCGACTACGTCGTGGACCTGGCCCGCCGCACCCAGCGCCGGCTGATGGTGCGCCTGGTCAAGGGCGCGTACTGGGACAGCGAAATCAAGCGCGCCCAGGTTGATGGCCTAGAGGACTACCCCGTCTACACCCGCAAGGTGCACACCGACATTTCGTACATCGCCTGCGCACGCAAGTTGCTGGCCGCGCCCGAGGCCGTGTACCCCCAGTTCGCCACGCACAACGCCGAGACGGTGGCCACCATCTACCAACTGGCGGGCAGCAACTACTACGCGGGGCAGTACGAGTTCCAGTGCCTGCACGGCATGGGCGAGCCGCTGTACGAGCAGGTGGTAGGCGCTGTGACCGCAGGCAAACTCGGCCGCCCATGCCGCATCTACGCCCCCGTGGGCACGCACGAAACCCTGCTGGCCTACCTGGTGCGCCGTTTGCTCGAAAACGGCGCCAACACCTCGTTTGTGAACCGCATTGCCGATGAAACGATTGCGCTGGATGAGCTGGTACGCAGCCCCGTGCAAGTGGTGGACCAGCAAGCTGCGGCAGAAGGCACTGCGGGCTTGCCTCACCCGCGCATTGCCACGCCCCAGGGCCTGTATGGCGCGCACCGCACCAACTCGCGCGGGCTGGATTTGTCGAACGAAAACACGCTGACCGAGCTGGCCACCACCCTGCAAGCCACGGCAAGCCACGCCTGGACGGCAGCGCCCCTGCTGGCTACTGACTTGCCCGTAGGCACCACCCAGCCCGTGCGCAATCCTGCTGACCATAGCGATGTGGTGGGCCGGGTGCAAGAGGCCACCACCGCCGACGTAGACCAGGCCCTGGCCCACGCCCAGGCCGCCGCAGCCCCCTGGGCCGCCACGCCGCCCGCCGAGCGCGCTGCCGCCCTGCTGCGCACCGCCGACCTGCTCGAAGCCCGCATGCAGCCCCTGCTGGGCCTGCTGATGCGCGAAGCGGGCAAGAGCGCCAGCAACGCTGTGGCTGAAGTGCGCGAGGCCGTGGACTTCTTGCGCTACTACGCAGCCCAGGTGCAAAGCACCTTCGACAACGCCACCCACATCCCGCTCGGCCCCGTGGCCTGCATCAGCCCCTGGAACTTCCCGCTCGCCATCTTCATGGGCCAGGTGGCGGCCGCGCTGGCCGCTGGCAACCCCGTGCTGGCCAAGCCCGCCGAACAAACCCCGCTGATCGCCGCCGAGGCCGTGCGCCTGCTGTGGCAGGCCGGTGTGCCCCGTGCCGCCGTGCAACTGCTGCCCGGCCAGGGTGAGACCGTGGGCGCCCGCCTGATTGGCGACGCCCGCGTGATGGGCGTGATGTTCACCGGCTCCACCGAAGTCGCGCGCATCCTGCAACGCACCGTGGCCGGGCGCTTGGACGCTGCAGGCCGCCCCATCCCGCTGATTGCCGAAACCGGTGGGCAGAACGCGATGATCGTGGACTCGTCCGCGCTGGTGGAACAGGTGGTGGGCGATGCCGTGTCGTCCGCCTTTGACAGCGCAGGCCAGCGCTGCTCGGCGCTGCGCGTGTTGTGCGTTCAGGAAGAAGCCGCCGACCGCGTGGTGGAGATGCTGCAGGGCGCCATGGGCGAACTGCGCGTGGGCAACCCAGGAGCGCTGCGTGTGGACGTGGGCCCCGTCATCGATGCCGAAGCACAAGCGGCCATCATCCGACATATAGAGAACTTCAAGGCCAAGGGCCATCGGGTGTTCCAGCACCCGAACCATGTGTCGGCCGCCGGCACACAAGGCACCTTCGTGCCTCCCACATTGATCGAACTGAACCACATCGGTGAGCTGGAGCGCGAAGTCTTCGGCCCCGTGCTGCACCTGGTGCGCTACGCGCGCGACGACCTGGATCGCCTGCTCGACCAGATCAACGCCACCGGCTACGGCCTGACGCAAGGTGTGCACACCCGCATCGACGAAACTATTGCCCGCGTGGTGAACCGGGCCCATGCTGGCAACGTGTACGTCAACCGCAACATGGTGGGCGCCGTGGTGGGCGTGCAGCCCTTTGGCGGCGAAGGCCTGTCGGGCACGGGGCCCAAGGCAGGTGGGCCGCTGTACCTGCTGCGCCTGCTATCGCAGCGCCCGGCCGATGCGCTGGCACGCACCTTTGCCGAAGCTGATCGCTTCAGCCCACCCGACACCGAGCGGCGCGAGCGCCTGCTGGCACCGCTGACCACGCTGGAGCAATGGGCGCTGCAACAAGGCAATGCCGCGCTGACCGCCACCTGCCAGCGCTTCGCCCAGCAAACCCAAGGCGGCACCGCTCGCACCCTGCCCGGTCCCACCGGAGAGCGCAACGTCTACACCCTGGCGCCCCGTGCCCGCGTGCTGTGTCTGGCGCAAAGCACGGACGACCTGCTGGTGGAGACGGCTGCCGTGCTTGCCAGCGGCGGCACCGCCCTGTGGCCCACGGCCCTGGCCCACCTCCGCACACAGCTACCCACGCTGGTGCAGGCGCAGGTTCTGCTACAGGACAACACACTGAACGACGGCACGCAGGCGCTGGACGCCGTGCTGCACCATGGCGACGCCCCATCCCTGCATGCGGTGTGCACCGCCCTCGCCCGCCGCACCGGACCCATCGTGGGCGTGACTGCGCTCCAGCCCGGCGCGACGGACATTCCGCTGGAGCGCCTGCTCATCGAACGGGCGTTGAGCGTGAACACGGCGGCGGCAGGGGGCAATGCGAGCCTGATGACCATTGGATGAGCGCACGGCACTTGGTTGTCATCCGTCAGGGAGAAATTTGAATCAAATTGGCCGCTAGCGCATATTTTTCATGCGCTAGCAGCTATTGATTCAATAGCAATCAAGACGCCGATGCCAACGGCAGATTGAGCAAGAGGTTCTGCGGCTTGATGCGCACCACACCCTCGGCGTTGGTCGCCAAACCCAGATACACCGGCTTGCCCGCCACATCGGCGCGCATCTCGGCCGGGTTGGCAAAGGTCAGCGTGAACAGGCTCACCAGCCGCGCCATGCGCTCAGACTCCACGGGCCGGTCCTGGTACAGGTCGTTGAGGATGGCGGTTGACTCCACATCCAGCCCCACATGCCAGCGCCACGCGCTGTCGGTGACCTCGTGAACAGGCTCGATCTGCACCTGCACGCCTAACAGATGCGCCACCCAGCGCTCCAGCACACGGGCCAGTGCCTTCAGGCCGGATCGGGCGCGGGTCATCTTGAAGGTCAGGCCATGGCTCAGGTCCTGTGTCAGCTCATGGGTCAGGTCGAGCAGAAAGTGGTGGCGGTCACTCTCCTGCCAATATTGCGCCGCATTGTCGGCCGACAGCACCTTGACCTGCGCCGTGGGCTGCAGTGCACCGCTTTGCAACAGCAAGCGCCCCACCTCGCCCAGGCCCGCAGTTTCGTTGAGCATGTCGAGCGTCGCCCGGTCGCCTGCCAGCATTTGCCCGTCTTGCAAGGTGATGCGCTGCGGCCGAAACAGCATCTCGGCAGCGCGGGCTTCAAAGGCGTCGTTGCAGTTGTCCAGCACATTGCGCAGCAGGGCCTGCACCACGGCGTCGATGAACACGGCGGGCACATTCACCGCCCCACTGCGCATGAGCTGCAGGTAATAAGCCTCCAGCGTGCCGGCGGCCAGCAGGCCATCGCGGAAGCGCAGGAACACGGTGTAGTTCTCGCGCGCGTCTTCGTCCTGCAATGCAGCCAGCTCCGCAGAGGTGACCGCCCGCGCGGGTGACACCTTGAGCGATTCATGCAGTGCGATCTCTACAGCGCACGACTCCGGCACCAGCGCCAACTCTGGTCGGGCCAGCAGCCAACGCAGGTATCCGTCGGTGGGGGGCAGCCAGCCACGGGCATCGCGATCCAGCGTTTGGAAACCACAACCGGGCCAGAAATCGTGAAGTGTCGTCATGAAGAAATGAGAGAGCCAATGACCTCAGAGGATGGTAGCCGCGGAAGCTTCCGCACCACGACGCAGCACAGCGAGTACGCATTGGTATCCGCTTGCTTCGCAACATCACCAGTCAAGAAAGACCTGTTGCCGTGCCTTCAAGGTCCAGTGCGCGAGCACATCATGCCTGCTCAGGCCGTAGAGGCTGTCTACCAAGGCAAACTGCGTCACGGTCCACGCCACGGGAGCAACCACCATTGGGTCAATGCGTTCGTGCTTGTAGTGCAAAGTCATGTGCGGGTGGAAATGGCTGCGGATCTGAGTTTCTGCAAACCCCAAGCGGCGCATCGTGTTGCCAAGCGCATGTTGAAATCCTCGCAATTCACGCGCAGCGCCTGCTTGTGGCGCCAGCTCGACGGTGCCGAAAGTCCCCTTTTCAAAGCCGCCCCGGGACTGCAGCACGTCGAGGCGGACCCCAAACGGTTCGTAGTCCATGGCGCTACCCGCCGCCAGCGCCAAGTCGATTACCTCTCGGGGGATGCTGTTCAGGAAGCGCCCCAGGTAATGGAGCGTGATGTGCAGCCGATCCAAGGACATGGGCTCGCCTCTGCCCGCCCCACAGGGTCCTTGGAGGCGCTGCAGTAACCCCTTGGCCATCTCGGCGGCAAGCGGCGTAGGGGAAAGAAAATAGTAGAGGTCGTGAAGCGGGGACATGGCACACAAAGCTCCGGAAGATCCGTCGCATTGTGCGCCAATACTGTTTAAATAACCAGTATTTTGATTTACCCCCCACTCACTCCCATTCAATCGTCGCTGGTGGCTTGCTGCTCACGTCGTACGTCACGCGGTTGATGCCACGCACTTCGTTGATGATGCGGCCTGACACCTTCTTGAGCAGCGCGTAGGGCAGTTCGGCCCAGTCGGCGGTCATGAAGTCGCTGGTCTGCACGGCGCGCAGGGCCACCACGTAGTCATAGGTGCGGCCATCGCCCATCACGCCCACGCTCTTGACGGGCAGGAACACGGTAAAGGCCTGGCTGGTGAGGTCGTACCAGGTCTTTCCTGTAGCTTCGTCCTTGAAGTTACGCAGCTCTTCGATAAAGATCGCGTCAGCACGGCGCAGCAGGTCGGCGTATTCTTTCTTCACCTCGCCCAGGATGCGCACGCCCAGGCCGGGGCCGGGGAAGGGGTGGCGGTAGACCATGTCGGGCGGCAGGCCCAGGGCTACGCCCAGTTCGCGCACTTCGTCCTTGAACAAATCGCGCAGGGGTTCCAGCAGCTTCAGGCCCAACTGCTCGGGCAGGCCGCCCACGTTGTGGTGGCTCTTGATGGTGACGGCCTTCTTGCTCTTAGCGCCGCCGGATTCGATCACGTCGGGGTAGATCGTGCCCTGGGCCAGGAAGGTGGCACCCTTGTGGCCACCGGTGCCTGCCTTGAGCTTGGCGGCCTCGGCCTTGAACACGTCCACAAACAGGCCGCCGATGATCTTGCGCTTTTGCTCGGGCTCGCTCACCCCCGCCAGCTTGCCCAGGAACAGGTCGCTGGCGTCCACGCGGATGACCTTGGCGTGCAGCTTGCCCTCGAACATGTCCATGACCATGTCGCCTTCATTCAGGCGCAGCAGGCCGTGGTCCACAAACACGCAGGTGAGCTGGTCACCAATGGCGCGGTGGATCAGCGCGGCAGCCACGGACGAATCCACGCCGCCCGACAGGCCGAGGATCACCTCCTCATCGCCCACCTGCTCGCGAATCTTTTGCACAGCCTCTTCGATGTAGTCGCCCATGACCCAGTCGGCACGGGTGCCGCAGATGCCCAGCACAAAACGCTCCAGCAAGGCGCGGCCCTGCACGGTGTGTGTGACTTCAGGGTGGAACTGCACGGCGTAGTAGTGGCGGCTTTCGTCGGCCATGCCAGCGATGGGGCACGAGGGTGTGGAGCACATCACCTTGAAGCCCGGGGGCAAGGCAGTGACCTTGTCCCCGTGGCTCATCCACACCTTGAGCATGCCGTGGCCTTCGGGCGTGGCGAAGTCTTCGATGCCCTTGAGCAGTTCGGTGTGGCCATGGGCGCGCACTTCGGCGTAGCCAAATTCGCGGGTGTTGGAACCCTCGACCTTGCCGCCCAACTGCTGGGCCATGGTCTGCATGCCGTAGCAGATGCCCAGCACGGGGATGCCGAGTTCAAACACCGCATCCGGCGCCTTGTCATCCACCTCGTACACGCTGGCGTGGCTGCCCGACAGGATCACGCCCTTGAGCGAGCCGTCCTTGGCATAGTCGCGGATCCACTCGTCGGTCACGTCGCAGGGGTGCACCTCGCAGTACACATGGGCCTCGCGCACGCGGCGGGCGATGAGCTGGGTGACTTGCGAGCCGAAATCGAGGATGAGGATTTTCTGGTGTTGCATGGTGGTGGTCCGTCAGAGGCTGGAGAGATCAAGAAGCGGGACGCCGCTGCGCTGGGCGGCAGCGATCTGGTGAGAATCAAAGGTGGCCAGAGGCAGGCGCAGGGAGCGCGCCAGCCACAGGTACGCAGCATCAAAGGTGGGCAGGCCGGTTTCCAATGCCACGTCGAGCACGGCTTTGTGCTGGGCAGGGGCCAGTTCGTGCAATTCGACGCGGTGACGAATGGCTTCGAGCACGCCCCACAGGCCTTCGACGGAAGCGGCTGGAATGCGCCCGCTGTTCACACCGGTGGCCAGTATGTTGTGGCACTCCCAGTGCCAGAGGTTGGGCGCCTGCGGCTCGACCTCATCGCGGCGGATCAGGGCGTACAGGCGGCGGGTGTGTTCGCTGGCCGCGTCCGGCAACAACCAGGCGGCAGTGACCGAGGCATCGAGCACGAAAGCGGTCATGCAGTGCTCCGCCCTGCACGGCGCAAGCCATCCACTGTTGTTGACCCAGCGGGTTGAATGCTGGCGTGCAACACGTCCATCTGGCCCAGTTCGCGCGCAATCTGTTCGTCAGAAATCACTGGGCGGCGGCGCACCGGCAGCATGCGCACCACCTCTTTGCCGTGGCGGGTGATGCGCACTTCCTCGCCCTGCTCGACCAGTTCGATCAAGGCAGAGAACTTGCTTTTCGCTTCGTAGATGCCAACGGACTGCATAAATAAAAAAGTCTGGCCTGAATGGTGAATTCAGACCAGACTATATCAGTTTGACCAGATTTTTTCAATCAGGCCAGATCGGCTTACAACGATCAGTCAGCGCGGTAGTTCGGCGCTTCCTTGGTGATCTGCACATCGTGCACGTGGCTTTCGCGGATACCAGCAGTGGTGATCTCGACGAACTCGGCCTTGTTGTTCATCTCTTCGATCGTGGCGCAACCGCAGTAGCCCATGGAGGCACGCACGCCGCCAGCCATCTGGTAGACGATGCTGACCATGGAGCCCTTGTAGGGCACGCGGCCTTCGATGCCTTCAGGCACCAGCTTGTCAGCGTTGGGGTTGCCGGTGCTCGATTCCTGGAAGTAGCGGTCTGCACTGCCCTGCTGCATGGCGCCAATGGAGCCCATGCCGCGGTAGCTCTTGTAGCTGCGGCCCTGGAACAGAATGACTTCGCCGGGCGCTTCTTCGGTGCCTGCAAACATGCCGCCCATCATCACCGTGCCTGCGCCAGCGGCCAGGGCCTTGGCGATGTCGCCGCTGTAGCGGATACCACCGTCGGCAATCAGCGGCACGCCGGTGCCCTTGAGGGCCGTGGCCACGTTGTCGATGGCCATGATCTGGGGCACGCCCACACCCGCCACGATGCGGGTGGTGCAGATGGAACCGGGGCCGATACCGACCTTGACCGCATCCGCACCGGCCTCAACCAGTGCCAGGGCTGCAGCGCCGGTCGCGATGTTGCCGCCGATCACGTCGATCTGCGGGTAGTTCTGCTTGACCCAGCGCACGCGGTCGATCACGCCCTTGCTGTGGCCGTGGGCCGTGTCCACCACGATGGCATCCACACCGGCCTTGACCAGCGCTTCAACGCGTTCTTCGGTGCCTTCACCCACACCCACCGCCGCGCCTACGCGCAGGCGGCCTGCGGCATCGCGGGCAGCGTTGGGAAAGCTGGTCTGCTTGGTGATGTCCTTCACCGTGATCAGGCCCTTGAGTTCAAAGGCGTCGTTCACGACCAGGATGCGTTCGAGTTTGTGCTTGTTGAGCAGCGCCTTGGCTTCGGCCGGCGTGGTGCCCTCTTTTTCATTGACCGTGATGAGCTTCTCGCGCGGGGTCATGATCTGGTGGACCTTGACGTCGTAACGGGTCTCGAAGCGCAGGTCGCGGCCTGTGACGATACCCACCACCTTGCCGCCGTCGCACACCGGGAAGCCCGAGATGCCCAGTTGTTCGGACAGCTGGAGCACCTGCAGCACGGTGTGCTCGGGGGTGATGACCACGGGATCACGCAGCACGCCAGACTCGTAGCGCTTGACCTTGGCCACATGAGCAGCCTGCTCTTGCGCCGTGAGGTTCTTGTGCACGATGCCGATGCCGCCCTCCTGGGCAATGGCAATGGCCAGACGCGCCTCGGTCACGGTGTCCATGGCAGCGGACACGAGCGGCAGGTTCAGTTGGATATTGCGGGAGAGTTTCGTCGCGAGGGACGTGTCCTTGGGCAGGACCTGGGAGTACGCTGGCACCAGCAACACATCGTCGAAGGTGAGCGCTTTTCCAAGAAGGCGCATGAGAAAGCTCCAAAAAACGGATTGTACCCGCGCCGCGTGTGGTGAAAACGCGCCCACCCGTCTGCAACGCACTGGCGGGGGGGGAATCACATGGATAAACTTGTCCGCATGAAAATGCACAAGCTTCTCCTGCTGGCCGTGGCCTGCACCTGGGCCATGGGCGCGGCGGCGCAATGGCAGTGGACAGACAAAGACGGGCGCAAAGTCTTCAGCGATCGTCCGCCACCACCCGATATCCCCGAAAAAAGCATCCTGAAACAGCCTGGGGGCAACCGCCCGGCACGAGCTGCCGTCCCGGCCGCGCCAGCAGCCTCTGACGCGGCGCCCGCAGCAGCAGCGCCCAAGACCACTGCCAGCGCCCCTGGTGCTGGCAAGGACAAGGAGCTGGAAGAGAAGAAAGCCCAGGCCGAGGCCGCAGAAGCCGCCAAGAAAAAGGCCGAGGACGAAAAGATCGCCAAGGCCAAGGCTGAAAACTGCACCCGCGCACGCGCAGCCAAAGCGGCGTTCGATGCTGGCAAGCCCATCACACAAGCGAACGCCCAGGGCGAAAAAATCTTCCTGGACGGCCCCGCCCGCGCGGCCGAAGCCAAGCGCATCGACGAGATTGTCGCGGCCGACTGCGTACGCTGAGCTGCATGCTGCTCCGCTACCGCGCGGATCAACTCAGCAGTATCAGTAGCCTGACTTGCCCCCTGGTCGGCGGCGCGCAAAGAGTCCGGTAGTGCGCGCCCCTTGTCGGGCAAAGCGCTCCCGCCGTGCTACCTTGGGGTCCACCTTCAAAGGTCGGTAGATTTCTACGCGGTCCTGGGGCTGCAACACCCCATCCAGATTGGCAGCACGGCCCCAGATACCGACGCACGGTGCGCCCCCCTCCTCCAGCGCGGACAGCGTGGCCGTACCGCAGCTGGCGTGCAGGGCATCCGCTACCGTGGCGCCCACCGGCAAATCCAGAGTCCACTCACGCACCTCGCGCGGAGCCAGGCAGACGACGACGGTGATAGCGATGGTCGCCGGGGCACCTCCACCCACCTCAGCCATAGACCTGTTCCGCTCGCTTGACGAAGGCATCGACCATGCTCCCTGCGATGCGGTCAAACACCGGCCCCACCAGCGTGGCCAACGCAGCACTGTCAAACCCATAGTTCAGCATCAACTCCACCTTGCACGCACGCTGCGTGCCGTCCCCCACGGGATGAAAGTGCCAATCCCCGTCCAGCCGTGAGAACGGTCCTTTCACCAGATGCATCTGCACACGCCTGCCCACTTCGTGCGTGTTGCGTGTGACAAAGGTCTGGCGAATGCCGCTGAATGCAATGCCCACCTCGGCGGTCATGCCCTCTTCGGTCTGCTCCAGCACTGCGGCGCGGTCGCACCAGGGCAGGAACTGCGGGTAGTGCTCCACCCCGGTGACCAGGGCAAACATCTCTTCGGGGCTGTACCAAATGAGGACGGACTTGTGGACGGTTTTCATGCAGGCAACTGGCGCGGGGCTTTCGAAGGGGAAAGGCGGGCCGGGGAAACTAGAATCACGGGTCTCTGAACGGCCACAATTGTATGTAGGGAGACCTTTTATCTTCCGCAGGGCGCCGCATCTGATCTACATGGCCAAAAAACCCGATCCCACCTCCCGCATTGCCGACAACAAGAAAGCGGCCTACAACTACTTCTTCGAGGAGCGCCACGAGGCGGGCATGGTGCTGCACGGCTGGGAGGTCAAGGCGCTGCGCGAAGGCAAGGTGCAGCTGACCGATGGCTACGTGCTGATCCGCGATGGCGAGCTGTATCTGCTCGGCTGCCTGATCATGCCGCTCAAGACAGCGTCCACCCATGTCAACCCCGAATCGGCACGCACCAAGAAGCTGCTGCTCAAGAAGGACGACATCAAGCGCCTGATTGGCAAGGTCGAGCAAAAGGGCTACACGCTGGTACCCATCAACCTGCACTGGAAGAACGGTTTCGTGAAGTGCGAGATCGCCCTGGCCAAAGGCAAGGCCGAGCACGACAAGCGCGACACCATCAAAGACCGCGAAGGCAAGCGCGAGGTGGAGCGCGCCATGAAGAGCAGGAACAAATAGTCCCCAAAGTCGCTGAGCAATGTCCCCCAAGAGGACCGTATACGGGGAGGCGGAGCAGCCTTGACAGGATGCGCCGGCCCGGGCCGTGCCAGTTTCGAAGGCCCTGCGCGCTGCTGGTCACTATTTTTTCAGTTGTGATGGAATAAATCACCACGTCCGGGTGTTCATCCCGGTGCAAGGCAGCATTCGCCTCCGCCTGCACCACCCTCTGGAGAAACCCATGAAGAAACTGATCTCGATGGCCGCATTCGTCGCAGCCGCTGCACTGGCTGGCTGCGCCACCATGGACGACTCGCCCGTGAAGACCATGGACGGCGTACTGGTCGGCGCGGGCGGCATGACGCTCTATACGTTTGACCGCGATGCTGCAGGCAGCGGCAAGTCAGTGTGCAACGGCCCCTGCGCCAGCAACTGGCCGCCGCTGATGGCCAGCAAGGCCCCTGGCAGCGACTACAGCGTCATCACCCGCGACGATGGCAAGACCCAGCTCGCCTACAAGGGCAAGCCGCTGTACTACTGGATCAAGGACACCAAGCCCGGAGACAAGACGGGCGAAGGCGTGAACCAGGTGTGGCGCACCGCACGGCCGTAAGAGCTCGCACAGCGCAACACAGGCCCCGCACGGCATGAATCGCTCCCAGGTCATCGAACAGCTGCCGGGCCTGCGCCGCTACGCGCGGGTGCTGACGGGCGATGCCTGGGCGGCTGATGACCTCGTACAGGACACGCTGGAGCGGGCCTGCAGCAAATGGCTGCTGTGGCGCACCGGCAGCGACCTGCGCGCATGGTTGTTCACCCTGATGCACAACCTGTATCTCAACCAACGCCGCGCGTTGCCCGCGCTGCCCCCTCTGGACATCGATGAGGTTCAAGACCAGCTGCAAGGCGCCCGTGCGCCCTCGGATGACGCCCTGGACCTGGAGCGCTGCCTGCAGCGCCTGCCCGCCGACCAGCGGGCCGTGCTGCTGCTGGTGGCGATGGAGGACATGAGCTACGAAGACACCGCGCGCATCCTGAGCATTCCGGTGGGTACCGTCATGTCACGCCTGTCGCGGGCCCGCATGCGCCTGCGAGTGCTGATGGACCGGGAACCCACATCAGGCACCGCACCGGCTGTACCGGCCGCCCAGGCGGGCGCAGCCGCCGCCGCAGGCACGACGCCTGCACTGCGCCGCCTCAAATAGCCACCCTGACCCGATCCTCCATCATGGACCCGACACACCCAGCCCCCCCAGCACGCGCAGAAGAGAGCAGCGCCTGGCATGCCCTTGTGGACGGCCAGTTGCCGCCCGCCCAGGCACAGGCGCTGCGCGAGCAACTGCGGGACGATGAGGAGGCACAGGCCACACTGGCCCACTGGCAGGCGCAGCGGCAGCGGCTGCACGACCTGCACCAGGACCTTCTCCACGCCCCCGTTCCCGATGCCTTGCTGGCCGCAGCATTGCGCGCCACAGACCGCAGGGAGCAACAGGCGCAGTGGTGGCGTTGGGGTGGCATGGCTGCATCGGTCCTGCTGGCCTTTGTGCTGGGCTGGACGGGCCGCAGCCAGTGGCCCGCAGGGCTACCCGGCAAAAAGCTGGCGACTGGCCAAGGAGCCACGCTGGTGGCAGCCGAACCCGCACAGCGCTTCGCACAGCAGGCCTCGGTGGCCCATGCGGTGTACCAACCCGAAGTGCGTCACCCCGTAGAGGTCACGGCTGCCCAGCAAGACCACCTGGTGCAATGGCTGTCCAAACGGCTGGACCGACCGCTGAAAGTCCCTGTGCTGGGCGCCCAGGGCTATGAACTGGTGGGAGGCCGGTTGTTGCCCGGCGATACCGGAGTGCGCGCGCAGTTCATGTACCAGAACAGCGCAGGCCAGCGAATCACGCTGTACCTGGGCGCTCTCGCTCCCACCCCGCCCCGCCCTGCCAGTGACAACCAGGGCGGCACCAAAGCGCGCACGGAAGCACCGGCGGCAGCACCCACCACCGCGTTCCAGTTCACACGCGAAGGCCCGGTGCCGGGCTTTTACTGGACGGATGCCGGCTTTGGCTACGCCCTGAGCGGACAGTTGTCGCGCCCCGAGTTATTGAGCCTGGCCACAGCGGTTTATCAGCAGCTGAACCCCTGACGCGCCGCCGGGGGCCCGGCCCAACCATGTCCGTATGCGGTCAGGACAAATGGGCCAGCGGATGGGCGTGTGCGGGCCAGGGGCTGGCAAAGAACGGTGCCACCATCTCCGGCGTCACATCTTCAATGCGGCCTGGATTCCACTGAGGCGCATGGTCCTTGTCCACGGCCAGGGCACGGATGCCTTCCACGGTCTCACTCTGTCCTGGGCGCAGGAAAAAGCAGTGACGCACCATATCGCGCTCCATGCGCAGGTCGTCGGCCAGGCCCATCGCACGGGCGCGGCGAATCTGCTCCAGCACCACATGCAGCATCAGTGGCGAACGCTTGCGCAGCGTGGCGGCCGTGGTGCGTGCCCAGTCGCTGTCGGCGGCCTCGAGTGCCCGCACGATCTCGCCAACGGTCGGCAGCGCAAAATATTGGTCAATATCGGCCAGAGCGCTAGTACCGCTTACCTGAGATGCTACAAATTGAGAAGCAACATAAGCCTTTATGGCCGCGCCATCTGCAAAGC